>NZ_JBHYVA010000743.1:0-4047 GCF_042750055.1 Streptomyces sp. NPDC059456 | reverse complement strand
CGCGTCCGGGGCGGTGATCTCGGTGAGCATGCCGATGACCAGGCCGGTCACCTCGTCGACCACCGGAGCGCCGCTGAATCCGGTGGTCAGGTCGTTGGCGGCGGTCAGCTGGAGGAGTTCGCCCCCGCCGCCGTCGCCGGGCAGCAGGTCCCCGGCCACCCCGAAGCCGAAGTGGCCTCCCGGCGGAGCCTGGGCGGGGAACCCGAACGAGCGCACCTGGTGGCCCCGGCAGCCCGCCGCGGAGCCCAACGGCAGGGCCTCGACGTCGGCCGGGGCGCCGCTCAGGCGCACGATGGCCACGTCCTCGCCCTCGGGGGCCCGCCAGGCCTCCGCCAGGACGTGTCCCTCGGCCCGGGGTGCGCCGGCCGCGTGCGGGAACACCAGCCGCACGCTGGCGCCCGGCCCGGACCCGGCCGCGGTGACGACGTGCGCACAGGTGGCCAGGACGTCCTCGGCCACCAGGAAGCCCGCCCCGGCCACCTGTCCGTCGGGGCCCAGGACCTGGGCCACGGCGGGCGGCAGCCGCGACGCACCCTCCCGCTCGGGCCGGGGCGCGGCGGTGCCCATCGGGTCAGTCCGTCCCTTCGTGCGGGGCCGCGGGCTCGGGCTCGGGGTCCTTTCGCGTCCACGTCACCGTCACGTTCAGGTGGCACTGGGCGCCGGTCTTGGTGATCACGGCCCCGGCCTCGACCGCGAGGTCGACGCCGAACCCGACGACGATCTCGTCGGGCCGGGCCTTGCGCAGCTGTTCGAGCGTGACGCGCGCCGCCTCCGTGACGGGTACCAGAGCCTCTTGCAGGGTCTTCGGGAGCTCGCGGACGGCATCGCCGATGCGGCCGGCCTTCACCGGCCCCTCCGGCCCGGCCGGGGCCTCGATCAGGAGGCTGCCCCCGCCGTCCAGGGGAATCCGTGCCAGAGTTGCCACAACTCCTCCTCCGCCTGGCGAGCGCACCGCAGCCGTGGGGAACCGGTCGCAGGACCGGATCCGTTGGGAACGGACTGGGGACCGGAGCCGCCCGGCCGCGGGCGGGAGGGCGATGGCCTGCTGCCCGCGCATGCGGTCGACGCTCGCGTACGGGCCCTCTACGGGTCGTAACCATCATCGGCACATCCGTCACGTACCGCATCCCGGGGCGTGCCGCCCGGGGGCGGCGGGCCCTTCGGAGCGGCTGCCGCCCGGGGCCGCTAGCGCGACGGGGACCCGTGGTGGGTGCGGAAGTACGTCCAGCTCGTCTCGTTCGGCTCGGTCCACTTCTCCGGGGCGTGGGCGTACTGCGGGTGGCGGTCCGCGATGTACGTGCGCAGGCGTTCGGGGACCTCCGCGGGGGAGCCGAGCTTGCGGCCCCGGCAGTGGAAGGCGAGGCCGCCCGGCCGCTGGCCCTGCTCCATCCACGGGAGCCACGGCGACATCCGCATCCAGGACATGGTGCACGGCACGCCGGGCTCTTCGGTGGTGAACACCTCTTCGGGCGCGAAGAACTGGAAGAGCTCCAGGGCCCGGTACGTGTCGTCGGCGGAGTTCAGCGGGTACTCGGCGACCGGCAGCGGCGAGGGGTGGGCGACGGGGATCTCGAGGCTGAAGCAGACCTGGTCGCCGAGTTCGGTCACGGGGACCGGGAACGGCCGCAGCCGCAGGTTGGCCGGATCGTTCCAGATGTGGACCACCGGCTTGTCCTCCCAGGTGTCCAGGATCTCCCGGGTCCGCGGGTCCAGGTAGAACCCGGCCTCCCGGGTGAGCAGTTGGAAGCCGCCGCCTTCGGCGTCCTCGACGAGACGGGCGACGTTGACGCCTTCGAAGCCGAAGAGGTGCCGGTAGGGCTGTCCGGGGGCCCAGGAGTGGATGTCCCCGGTCCACCAGAAGGTCACCTCGGTGCCGTCGAGCGAGGCGCGGGTGCGGGCGAACGCGTGCAGGAGCTCAGCGGGTGTCATGCCCGGTACTCTGCGCGGCCGCCCACCGGCCCGGCAAGCTGCCGGGCGGGCCCTGGCCGACATGCGGACGCAGAGTTGACGATGCGGCGCGCACCGGCGACCGTGACCCGCATGGGGAACGAACGCCGCCTGCTCACGCTGCTCGTCTGCCTGGTGCTCGGCATCGGGCTGACGGCCGCCGTGCTGGGCGCCGCCCGGCTGACGGGCCCCGACGGGAAGCCGCATTCCGGGACGAACGCCCGTGACTACGTGGACATACGGGACGTACCCCCGGGTCCGGGTGAGCCGCCGGCCGGGCCCGACGCCTCGACGGGATCCGTGACGGTGGACTGCGGGCGCAACGAGGAGCGCCACTACAACGAGGACAACCTGGTGGTGTCGCCCGGTCTGCGCTCGGGCGCCCACCACACCCACGCCTACGTCGGGAACCTGTCCACGGACGCGATGTCCACCGACGCCTCCCTGGCCGCCGCGGCGACCAGCTGCCCCGGCGGCGACCGCTCCACGTACTACTGGCCGGTCCTGCGCCGGCCGGACCGGGCGGGCGGCCACCCACAGGAGGGCTCCGCGGGGCACGGCAACGCGGGGGAGATCCTGCCCGAGGCGGCGGTGTCCGTGGAGTTCCGCGGCAGCCCGGTGGGCAAGGTCGTGCCGATGCCGCGTTTCCTGCGCGCGATGACCGGGGACGCGGTGGCCTACACCGCGCCGAGCGACGCCGACGTCCGGGCCCGCTGGGGCTGTTCCGGCACGCCCGACCGGTCCACCACCCGCTACCCGCGCTGCCCCGCCGGAGAGCGCCTCACCCGTACGCTCGTCTTCCCCAGCTGCTGGAACGGGCTGGACACCGAGAGCCCGGGCCACCGCTCGCACCTCCTGTTCCCCGCGTCCAACGGCGTCTGCCCGCAGGGCACCTTCGCGGTGCCGCAGCTGCGCATCTCCCTCGCGTACGAGGTGCCGCCGGGGGTGCCGGTCGCCGTCGACTCCTTCCCCGAGCAGCGGCACAGCCCGAAGACCGACCACGCGATGTTCGTGGACGCCATGACGGACGCACAGATGGCCGCCGTCGTCGGCTGCCTGAACGAGGGGCTCACCTGCCGCACCTGAGCACCGACCCTCCGGAGTGACGCGGGTCACATGAACCGTCCGTTCCGCAGGCGCGTGTTCTGTCCGCAGCACATGAGCGAGGAAGACGGAGAGGGTGAGATGGCCGGACCACTGTGGCCCCGCACGCGGCGGGGCTCGACCGATGAGGCACTGATCAGGTCGGTGTACGAGGAGCACGGCCACGCCCTGCTCGCCTACGCCACCCGGCTGACCGGAGACCGGGCCACCGCCGAGGACGTCGTCCAGGAGACGCTCATCCGTGCCTGGCGGCATTCCGAGGTCCTGGTCAACGGGAAGGGTTCGGTGCGCGGCTGGCTGCTGACGGTGGCCCGCAACATCATCACCGACCGCTACCGGGCCAAGGCCGCGCGCCCCGCGGAGGTCTCGGGGGCCGCCGCCGCTCCGCCGGTCGAGCTGGACCACGCCGATTCCATCGTGGACACGATGACCGTGCTGGGGGCGCTCGACCAGTTGTCCCCGGAGCACCGGGACGTGCTGAAGGAGCTGTACTACCGCCAGCTGAGCGTGGCCGAGGCGGCCGACAGCCTCGGCATCCCGGCGGGGACCGTCAAATCCCGCGCGCACTACGCGCTCAAGGCGCTGCGCGAGGTGTTCCGACAAGGAAGTACCAAGGAGGGCAATCGAAGGGGCAGGCCGCCGCAGCGGCCCGCCGGACTGCGTGAGGTGGTGGCATGAACCGGCAGCGGCACGAGGAGGAACTGCTCGGCCCGTACGTTCTCGGCGTCTTGGAGGCGGAGGACGTCCGCCGGGTCGAGGAGCACATGAGCGGCTGCGTGCATTGCCGGGAGGAGGTGGCCGCGTTGCGCGAGATGGAGGCGGCATTGGGCGAGGTGCCTGCGGAGGCCTTCCTCGACGGGCCGCCGCAAGGTGGTGACCTGCTGCTCCAGCGCACGCTGCGGCAGGTGCGCAGCGAGGCGGCCGGGGACCGGCGCCGGCGCTGGAGCGTCGCGGGACTGGCCGCGGGGGGCGGGCGGGGGCGCGGGGGGGGGGGGG
>NZ_JBHYVA010000742.1:0-4072 GCF_042750055.1 Streptomyces sp. NPDC059456 | reverse complement strand
GTGTCCCGGCGGCCCGGAGGGGGGGGGGGGGCGGGGCGGCGCGGCGCGGGGGGGCCCCGCCGCGCCCCCCCGCGGGCCGGGCGGTGGGGGCCGGCGCGGTCGTCCGCGTTCCGGCTACGCCTGTTCGCGCTCCGCGTCGGAGACGAACGGCTGCAGGAAGCTCGCGATGTGCTGCTCGACGTCGGTGATCCGCTGCTCGAACGCGTAGAGCTGGTCCCGCATGCCCGCCTTGGCCTGCTCGTCCTGCCGGGACTCCTCGATGTTGCGCTGGACGATGCCGATGAGGTCCTGGAGCTGGATGTGGAGCGTTCCGCTGATGCCGCCCCACATCTCGCGCAGGTCGGCCGAGCGGCTGCCCGCGTACTGGCGGGCGGTCTGGGCGGCCGAGTCCTTCACGTGGGCCGCGAACTCCTCGGCCGCGCGCGTCTGCAGCTTGCCGTCGGCGAAGAAGACCGCCCCCGAGGCCAGCAGCGGCCCGATGGCGGCGCCGATGGCCACCGCCACGCCGACGGGCGGGACGGCCAGGCCCAGGCTGATCAGACCGGCCGCCGCGGCCGCCGTCGTCCCGCCGGCGACCACCGCGCCGCCGCCCGCGCCGAGCGCCATGAGCGAGCTGGGGCGGAACATCAGCGGCACGTCGTCGCGGCGGCGGGGCCCGTCGCGTCCGTTGCCCTTGCCCGCCGCGATCGCCAGCGTGTAGATCAGGTAGTTCTGGTCGCGTTCCGACTGCGAGCCGGTGAGTTCCGCACGGAGCTTGTCGAGGAGGTTCGCGTGCGCCCGGATCAGCGGTTCGAGCTGGCGCACCAGATCGGCCTGCCGCTGCTCGATGATCTGGTCGAGCTCCTGGGCGCAGAAGACCTGCATGCGTTCCTGGAGCTGGACCGTGTACGCGTCCATCAGCTCGTGCTGGGCGGCGACGCGGCCGCTCTTGGTGAAGGACCGGATGGCCCGGCTCAGGCGCCCCGGGCCGCTCGTGAGGTGCCACTCGCCGATCTCGCGGCTGATCTCGGTCAGGAACGCGGCGAACCTCAGCTGGAGTTCGTTCTCGATGCCCTGGATCTTGCCGCCGACGATGTCGCGGATCGCGTCGGCGCTGGCGCGCAGCTGGTCCTGGGTGGACTGGCTGCGGTCGAGGAGCTCGCGCAGCTCCGCCGTCGACTTCATCAGGATGGCGCCCTCGTCGTGCAGCCGCACCCGCAGGTTGACGGCGTTGTGGCGCAGGAACTCGGCGAGCCGGACGAACTTCACCCGGGCCGCGTCGCGCATGCAGAAGACCTCCAGCGCGGACTCCAGCGCTCCGATCCCCGAGGCCGCCAGCTGCGCTTCGTCGCCGTCGATCCGTGCCCGCAGGGCCTGCAGGGCGCTGACGAAGTAGACGTTGGCGGCGGCGGAACCGGATTCCCCGGCGAGCTCGGCGACCGCGTTGCGGCAGCGGCTCATCACTTCCGCCCGTTCCTCCTCCTCGATCCGGTCGAACTGGTTCACCACGAAGAAGATGTCGCGGTGTCCCAGCTTCCTGACCCGGGTGAGGTAGTTCTCGGTCTCGTGGAGGGTGAACGGCCGTCCCGCGTCGGTGACGAACACGACGGCGTCCACCTCCTCCAGGTAGCGCAGGGTCACCAGTTCGCGGTCGGAACTCTCGTTGATCCCGGCCGAGTCCACGATCTCGACGGACCTGCGCAGCAGCTCCAGCGGCTGCTCGACGACGGCCAGTGCGAAGGACGGGGGCCTGGGTGCGCCGTGCGCGTCGATCTGGAGGGCGACCTCGCGCTTGAACTCCTCGGTCGTGACGGCCGTTTCGGCGCCCCGGCGGTCCCCGTCCCGGTACAGCCAGGCGCGCTCGGTCTCGCCCCAGCGCAGCACGGTGGTGAAGGCGGTCGCCGGATTGGCCTTGGTGGGCAGCAGCCGCTTGCCCAGCAGGGCGTTGATCAGGGTGCTCTTGCCGCTGCTGAACTCGCCGAGCACCATGATGCGGAAGGTCTCGCGCTCGAAGACCGCCCCGTTGATGCCGAGGTCCAGCGGTCCGCCCGGGGTGCCGGGCGGGGCGATGACGACGGCGGCCTCGCCGGCCACCTGCTGGAGGCGCTGGTAGTACGAGCGCAGCGTTCCGATGTTCTCGCTCCAGCCGCGGAACTGCGCGGCCGGTGATTCCTGCCCGGCCGCGGGCCGCCGGTTCTCGTGCGCCATCAGGCCCCTTCCAGGGGTGAGAGGTGGGCGTGCACGGAGCGGCTCAGCGTCCGCGCCGTGCTCTGCAGTGAACGCCAGTGGTCCAGGGACTCGGGCCGGGCGGCCACGGCCGTGGTGTGCAGCCGCCACCACTGCTCGTCGCGCTCCCGCGCCCGGCTCAGCAGCTGGTCGTACACCTGGCCGATGCGCGCCTCGGTCCGTGCGACCTGCTCCGTGAACGCCGCCTGGACGATGCGCTCCAGGTCGTCGATGGCGCGCTCACGGCGCTCCGCCTGGCCGTGTTCGAGCGCCTCCGTCACCAGCGCCGTACCGGCCGCGCCCGCGATCTGCCCCACGACCTCGGCGGACATCGGCGTGAGCACGCTCTCGATGGCGGTGCCGACGAACTCCGGCAGCCAGGAGGCGTCCCAGCCGGTGGCGCTGCGCGACTCCGCGGCGGCGGCCTCCTCGGCGACTCCCGGCAGGGCCGCGGCCGGTACGACCCGCCCGGCGCCGGGGGCGGCCAGCCCCTGGAACAGTTCCTCACCGGGCCGGTTGCGGAGCAGGACGGCGCGCAGCCGGCGGATGTCTTCTCCGAGCGCCCCGTCGACGGCCTCGGTGATCCACGCCTCGAAGTGCTGGAGGGCCTCGGCGGTGTACGGGATCGCGTGGAGGCGGATGAAGTGCTGCTCCTCCGGTGTGTCCAGCATGCCGGAGAAGCGCGCGGCGAGTTCGCGCGCCGCGGCGGCCCGCCGCCTGCGCGCCTCGGCGGCGATCGTCTGGACGAGGGTGGCGCGCCATTCCCCCGCGTCGGCGCTGAGCACGATCCAGTGGAAGCGGGCGCTCTCGTGGGCCGTGTGCCAGATCTGGGCGGCCCGTGCCCGGACCGGGTCGGGCCGGTGCACGTCCGCGAGCGCCCGCCCGGCGGCCTCCTCCACGAGGGCGCAGGTGGCGGCCAGGAGGTGCAGTCTGCGGATGGTCCGCAGCGCCCGGCGCAGCCGGATCCCGGCCAGGTGGCCCAGGACGGCGCGGAGCGGGCCGACGCCGTCGGACTCCCCGCCCCCGGGGGCGGCGGCGGGTGCGGGGAGCGGTCCGGGCGCGGGAAGCGGTCCGGGCAGCACCAGCGCCTCGGGGGCCAGGACCGAGACGAGGTGGCTGACGCGGCGCATGATGTCGGCCGCCTCGTCGTCGACCTCGGCGAGCTTGGTGACGACGACGGCGAGCGGAGGGCTGTGCGGGGCGGCGGCGAGGGCCTTGATCCGGGCCTGTTCGGTGGCGAGCATCGCGCGGCGCGCCTCCGTGACGACGACCACCACGTCGCAGTCGCCGACGATCCGGGCGAGGGCGGCGGTGTCGGGCTGCCGGATCCCGGACCAGCCTTCCCAGCCGGGGGTGTCGACGAGCTCCACCCCGGTACGGGCCGCCCAGGCCCCGGAGGGGACCTCGACGCGTACGGTGCGCAGGCCGGCCGGCCCCGGGTCACCGGAACCCGGGGGGTCCGCGGGAGCCCCCGGTCCGGTGAACTGGCCGGATTCCGCCGGTCCGGCGGGGTCCGTGGAACCGTCGGGCCCCGCGGCCCCTCCGCATTCCCCCCGCTCACCGGACTCCCCGGACTCCCCGGGCTCCCCCGGCTGTCCCGGCTGCTCCGGCTGCTCCGGCTGTGCGACGTACGGGCGCACCACCACGGGCGGCCCGTCCGTCGGGTGCACGGACACCGGCACGCACACCGCGCCGATCAGCTCGTTCACGAGGCGGGACTTCCCGACGTTGCTGCCGCCGATGACGCAGATCCGGGCCCGCGGGGATTCCGCGCGGCGGGCCGTGCGGCGGATCAGCGAGGCTGCGGAGTCCGCCCCGGCCCGGTCCGCCAACAGGGCCACCTGCTCGGCGAGTTCCCCCTGCCTGT
>NZ_JBHYVA010000741.1:0-4085 GCF_042750055.1 Streptomyces sp. NPDC059456 | reverse complement strand
CCGCGGCCCCCCCCCCTGGCCCCCCGGGGGCCGCGGACCTGTAGGAAGAGCTAAGACACCGACCCGCCATGCTCGCCTCGCGGCAAGTGGTCGCTCTAAGCGACGAAGGTTGGGCCCGGGGGCTTGGATCGAGCCGGTGTCGTACCCAGGCTAACAAAGGATCGCCGGAAGCGATCCCCCTCCGGGGAGTTGGACAGGTCTCACCACGCGTGTGGCCGCGGGCCATCCGGTCGTACGGGCTACGGCCTCAGCAGGGCGGGGACGCCGTCCGGGCCGGGCTCGTCGCTGCCGGAGGCGACCACCGTCAGCTGCTGCGTCGCACGGGTCAGCGCCACGTACAGGACCCGCAGGCCCGCCGGGGACTCCTGCGCGATCTCCGCCGGGGAGACCACCACCGTGGCGTCGTACTCCAGGCCCTTGGCCTCCAGGCTGCCGAGCGCCACCGCCCGCTCCCCCAGGTCCGCCAGCCAGCCCGCGGCCTCCTGGCGCCGGTCCATGGCCACGACCACGCCGACCGTGCCGTCCACCTGCTCCAGCAGCCGCCGGGTCTCCTCCCGCACCGCCGCGCCCAGATCGTCCCCGGCGGCCGTGAAACGCGGTTCCAGGCCCGTGGAGCGGACCGCCGTCGGCGGCTCCATGCCCGGCATCGCCAGCCGCAGCACCCGGGCCGCGACCTCCGCGACCTCCGCCGGGTTGCGGTAGTTCACGGTCAGGGTGAACCGCCGCCGCGGCCGGGACCCCAGGGCCACGTCCCGGGCCGCGGCCGCCTCCTCCGGGTCCGTCCACGAGGACTGCGCCGGGTCACCGACCACCGTCCACGTGCCGTGCCGGCCGCGCCGGCCCACCATCCGCCACTGCATCGGCGTCAGGTCCTGCGCCTCGTCCACGATCACGTGCGCGTACTCGGTGCGCTCCGCCGCGATCCGCTCCGCCCGCTCCCACTGGGTCTCCTCGCGGGTCGGCATCAGCTCCTCCAGCCCGCTGAGCTGGTCGAGCGGGTCGAGCTGCCGCTTGCGCTTGGGCCGCGCCGGCGCGCCGAGCAGCAGCTGGAGCTCGTCCAGCAGCGCCACGTCGTGCACGGACAGCGGGCCCTTGCCGTCCGCTCCCACCCGGCGCAGCGAGCGTGCCAGCTGGCGGGTCTCGCGCGGGTTGAGGACCCGCCGGGACCAGCGGCCGAGCCGGCGCTCGTCGGCCATCGCGGCGAGCACCCCGCGCGGGGTCAGCTCGGGCCACCAGGCGTTCAGGAAGTCGATGAACGCGTCCTCGGTGGAGATGTCCTCGTCGAACGCGGAGCGCAGCTCGGCGGCGAGCTCCGGGTCGCTGTGCCGGCCGGCCCCGCCGGAGCGCGCGTACAGGGCGTCGAGGAGCAGTTTGCGGGCGCGCGGGCGCAGCAGGTTCACCGGCGCGGTGCCGCTGAGCACGTTCTGCCGGATCCGGTTCAGTTCGTCGGCCTCCAGCTCCTGGCGCCGCCCGAAGGCCACGACGCGCAGCCGCTCGGGGGCGTCACCGAGTTCGAGTGCGCCCCGTACGGCCTTGTGGAGCACCTTGCGCATGCGCGAGGAGCCCTTGATCCGGGCCACGGCCGGTTCGTCGTACGTGGTCGCCTCGGCGCCGTCGACCAGCGAGCCGAGTGCCCGGATGGCGACCTGGCCCTCCTCGCCGAGGGAGGGCAGCACGCCCTCGGTGTACGCGACGAGCAGCGGGGTCGGCGAGACGATCAGGATGCCGCCGGAGTAGCGGCGCCGGTCCTGGTAGAGCAGGTAGGCGGCGCGGTGCAGGGCGACGGCCGTCTTGCCGGTGCCGGGCCCGCCCGCGACCTCGGCGACCGAGGCGGCGGGGGCCCGGATCACCATGTCCTGCTCGGCCTGGATGGAGGAGACGATGTCCCGCATGGAGTGGGTGCGGGCCCGCCCGAGGGCGGCCATCAGGGCGCCGTCGCCGATGGCGGGCAGCTCCCGGCCGTCGAGGGAGGCGGTGATCTCGGGGCGCATCAGGTCGTCCTCGACGCCGAGCACCTTGCGGCCCTTGGACCGGATGACGCGCCGCCGTACGACGCGGCCGGGGTCCTTCGGGGTGGACCGGTAGAACGGTGCGGCGGCCGGCGCCCGCCAGTCGATGACGAGCGGCGCGTAGTCGGCGTCGAGCACGCCGATGCGGCCGATGTGCAGCGTCTCGGCGATGTCGGCGGTGAGGTCCTCGCGGATCGCGTCGTCGGCCGGCTCGACGGAGGTGTACGCGCCGTCGGGGCCGCGCTCCCCGTCCTTGCCGAGGACCAGGTCGATCCGGCCGAAGAGGAAGTCCTCGAACTCGTTGTTCAGCCGGTTCAGGTGGATACCGGCCCGGAAGACCTGGGCGTCACGCTCGGCGAGGGCGCCGGGCGTGCCGACCTGACCGCGCTTGGCCGCGTCGTTCATCAGGAACTCGGCCTCGTCGATCTTCTCCTCGAGGCGGCGGTACACCTGGTCCAGATGCGTCTGCTCGACCGCGATCTCCCGATCGCGGACGGAATCCGCCGTGTTGTCGACAGCGGCATTCTGCGCGGCCACCAAGGCCCCCTTCTGACGTGCATGGGCGACCGTCAACCGTACGCGAATCCGCACCGGGTCCGCACGCCCGTTCCGGTGACCGGGCGAAGATCACTACCCGGGGCGGGCCGCGAGGTGCCTGCGCCGGTGCCGGGCGACCCGCTCTCGGTTGCCGCACAGCTCGCTGGAGCACCAGCGGCGCCGGTGGCCGCGCGAAGTGTCCAGGTAGATGCGGGTGCAGCCGTCGCCCTCGCAGGACCGCAGCAGGGCCCGTTCGCCGGGATCGGTGAGCAGTTCCACGGCGTCCCGGGCGACGGCGGCGAGCAGCGCACCGCATTCCACCCCGCCGCACAACTCCCGCACGAGGTGACCCTCTTGGTCCTGTACGGCACACAGTCCCGGGGGTGGACCGGCGGCCAGCGCGTTGACCCGGGCCAGTGCGCCCTCGCCGGGGCCGGCCCCGGCGAGCTCGGCCCGGACGAGGCTGTCCACGTCGCGGCGCAGCGCCCGGAAGGCCTCGACCCAGTCGGGACCCACCCGGGTGATCGGCGTCCGGTCGGGCACGAGCCCGGCTCCGGCGAGCCACAGCCGCAGCTCGTCGCCGTCCCGGATCTGCTCGGCGCCCGCGGGGGCGGCGAGGGTGGCCATCAGGTCCAGGCAGACCCGCCCGGAGTCGAACCACATGCGCGTCACCGCCTCTTTGCCTAGGTCGTCTGGTGCCGTGGACTGCGAGGCGGGGACAAGGCGGCGAGCCGCGGTGCAGGGCGGGCCGGGCCCGGCCGTGATCCGCCGGACACCCCCTGGGGGCGTGTCTCTCAGAGTGCCGCGCGGCGACTCGATGCGGAACCCCCCGTACGGGGGCTGCGGCCGGGCTAGAGCGGCGGGTCGTCGTGGAGGAGGCGCTGGAAGAGGCGGTGGTCGCGCCAGGCGCCGTCGATGTGCAGGTAGCGCGGGGCGAGTCCGTACTGTTCGAACCCGGCCTTCGCCAGGACGCGCTGCGAGGCCAGGTTGTCGACCAGGGTCCCGGCCTCGACGCGGTGCAGCCCGAGCTCGTCGCGGGCGATCCGGCAGACCTCCGTCAGGGCGGCGGTGGCCAGCCCCTTTCCGGTCCAGGCCCGGTCGACCCAGTAGCCGACGCCGCCGCTGCGGAAGGGGCCGAGGGCGATGCTGCCGAGGTTGATCATCCCGACGGGCGTGCCGGTCGCGGTCTCGACGAGCACGTAGGGCGCGAGGCGTCCGCCGTCGCGCTCGGCGAGCAGGGCCCCGATCCGCGCGGCCTGCCCCTGCTCGGTGAAGTACACCTCGGACCGCCACGGCTCGAAGGGCGCCATGTACGCCCGGTTCCGCGCCAGCGTGTCGGCCAGCCCGGCGGCGTCCCCGAGCTCGACGCCCCGCATCTCCACCCCGTCAATGATCACCCCCGCACGCTAGCCAACCCCGCGGGCCACATCCAGCCCGGCCGGCGTCCGAGTCGCCGGGGATCCGTACCGCCGGCCGTGGCCGGGAGGTCGGCCCCCGCGACGCGCCGCACCCCACCCGGCCCCCCCCCCCCCCCCCCCC
>NZ_JBHYVA010000740.1:0-4088 GCF_042750055.1 Streptomyces sp. NPDC059456 | reverse complement strand
GTCCTGACCCGGGACGGCCGGCGCGGGGGGGGGAACACCCTCATCCCCCGCCGCCGGGCCGCCGGGCCCCGCGGGCGCCGCGCCGCCGGGGCGCGGGCCCCCCCCCCGCGACCGAGGTGCTACGGCAGTTGCGCTCCGGCCCGGCCGTGTCGGCGCAGTGGCTGCGCGGGCGCACCAAGCACGATCCGGGGCCCGCACTGGCCCGGCTGCGGGACGCGCGGATCCTCGTCGCCCACCCCCGCCTGCGGGACGCGCTGGTCCACCCGCCGCTGCTGGCCCTGCTCGACGCGCCGTACGGGCGGACGGATCCGCCGGCAGGGAAGTGAGCCGCGTCCCAGGGGCGCCCCACCGGGCGATGCCCGTCTCCTTCCCGGAGAAGGCGGTTCAGAGGTCCGGACGAATCGCGGCCGTCGGCCCGGTGCCTTCCCTCGAACCCGGGGCCGGGGTGTGGCGGTCAGGTCGGCGACCGGCAAGGATGCCGATCATGACGACCCACCCGCATCCGACCCCGCTCCGCTCGACGCACTCGCCGTCGGTGGTGTTCGGTGCGGGGGCGGCGATCGGTGTGCTGGGCGGGATGATCGGTCTGGGTGGGGCGGAGTTCCGCCTTCCGCTGCTGATCGGCCTCTTCGGGTTCGCCGCGCTCTCCGCGGTCATCCTGAACAAGGCGATGAGCCTGGCCGTCGTACTGGTCGCACTGCCTGCCCGGCTGGGGGCGGTCCCGGCCGCCGAGGTGGCCGCCCGTTGGCCGGTCGCGGTCAACCTGCTGGCCGGCAGTCTGCTCGGTGCGTGGGCGGGGGCGTCCTGGGCGGTGCGCATGCGCACCGCGACCCTCTACAAGGTGCTGGCCGCGCTGATGACGCTCATGGCGGTCGCCCTGCCGGTCACGCACACCACCACCCTGGGGACGCTCGATCTGCCGCTGTGGGCGCAGGTGCCGTGCGGTGTCGTGGCCGGGTTCGGCATCGGGGTCGTCGCGGCGATCATGGGCGTGGCGGGCGGTGAGCTGCTGATCCCGACGATCGTGCTGCTGTTCGGGGAAGACATCAAGACGGCGGGAAGCCTCTCCCTGCTGGTGTCGCTCCCGACCATGCTGGTGGCCTTCGCCCGGTACAGCCGTGACGGCAGTTTCGCCGTCCTCGGCGCCAGCCTCCGCTTCACCACGCTCATGGCCGCGGGATCCGTCGTCGGCGCCGTACTGGGCGGGCTGTTGCTCGGTGCGTTCCCGGACCTGGTGCTCGTTCCCGCCCTGGCCGTGATCCTGCTCGTGTCCGCGGTCAAGCTCGCCCGTCACGACTGAGGCTGAGGCGCAGAGTTCCGGGCACGTCGCCGGCAGCCGTGCCGAGCACACTGCCGTGACGTGCGCCGACCCGGGGACGGGCCGGCGCACGACGTGAGCGGTTGCGGGCGTCAGCGGAGGGTGAAGGGTGCCACGTGGGTCGTGGTGTCCGCCCCGCTGATGGTGAATTCGAGGTTGTAGTTGCCGTTGGGCAGTCCCTGCGTACTGACGGGGAGGCTGTAGCCGGCGACCAGCGGGGTGTAGGCCATCCGGGCGCCGACGGTCCTCGTGACGGGGCCGGTGATGCGGGTGGCCGTCACGGTGATGCCGGAGCCGGAGAGGTTGTTTCCGTTCGCGTCGCAGATCCGCAAGGAGATCACGACCTGACCGAGCAGGCGGACCGGCCGGGTCGGGTCGTAGAGCAGACAGATCCGGTAGGCGACGGTGTAGGTGACGCTCTTGGTGGCCGGGTTCGTCGCGACGTCCTTGGCGTTCACGGTGAACACGTGGGAGCCGAGGGCGGACGTGTCGACGGCGCTGCCGTTGGGGACCGTGCCCACGCAGCTCGCCGGCCCGGAAGCGGCATCCGTGCACGAGTAGGAGGCGGTGACCGCCTGGCGGTACAGGTAGGTGCCCGCCGCCGGACGGACGATGGTGATCACCGGTGCCACCGTGTCGAGGCGCACCGTGATCGTCTGCGGCGCAGAGGTGTTGCCGGCGTTGTCGGTGGCGGTGTAGGTCACGGTGGTCACGCCGTTCACCGTGATCGGGACGGCTGCACCGGGGCCGGAGACCACGGTGGATGCGATCGGCTGGGCGCCGGCGGCGCTGTAGGTGATCTTCTGGACCCCCGAGGCGCACGTCCCTTCGCTTGCGCTGATGTTGACGGTCGCCGGGGCGGTGGTGTTCCAGCCCGCTCCGTTCGCCGCGGGCGAGACGTTCGCGGAGACGGTCGGCGCAGTCGTGTCCGGGTCGTAGGTGAACGCGTCGGCGGCGGTGACCGGGCTGGTGCCGTTGGGGGTGGTCACGGTGACGTCCACGGTGCCGCGTGCCTGTGGGGGCACCTGTGCGGTCAGCTCCTCCGGTCCGGTGACGTTCACGTTCGTGGCGGCCACGGAGCCGAACTTGACGGTGGTGCCGCTGGTGGGGAATTCCGTTCCCCGTACGGTCACGGTGTTGACGCACTGCGCGAGTTCGGGTGCGTGGTTCGCGGTGACGCCGGTGACGGTGGGCGGGGACAGCGTGACGCGGTCCATGGCGGTGCCCCAGTCGCCGCCGAAGATCCCGGTGTTGCCGGTGGCTCCGATCTGCTGGACCGTCCAGACGTCCTTGGGGTTGCTCGGGTCGCGCGCGGTGCCGGAGTAGTCGCCCCAGCGGCTGTCGCCGTTGCAGCGGCAGGCGTAGGCCTCCGTGCCCGCGGCGTAGAAGTCGCCGAAGGTGGTGGACGGGAAGTTGCCGCCCGGCACTCCGATCGCGACCCCGCCTGCGAACAGGGAGGACGAGGAGGCGGTGAACCCCGCGAACAGGTCGTCTTCGTCGTTCAGGGTCAGCGAGCCGTAGTGGATGTCTCCGCCCACGAGGCCCAGGTTCAGGTTGGTGGACAGGGTCTGGGTCCCGCCGGTGGCGATCTGGACGAAGCGCTGACAGGCGTGGACCGCGGTGTCTCCGATGGGGGTGCAGCTGACGTTGAAGACGCCCCACAGGCGGTTGTTCTGCCAGGCGACCGACAGCATCCGCGCGTCGTTGGTCTCGATCGTCGCGTCACCGCCGGCGGGCTGGGCCGCTGCCGGCGGGGGGTCGGCCGTTCCGATCGGGATGGTGTTCACGGTGCGGTTGACCGCACTGACCCCGGGCACGCCGGTGATCGTGGTCACCACGACGTCGGTGTCGTCGTGCTTCATCGAGAGCTGGTCGTTGATCCCCGACAGCGAAGTGGCGGGGACGGCGTCGTCCAGGGTGGTGTCCTGGGCGAACGTCGTGAGGCTGATCGTGCCGCCCGCCAGCAGGTCCGCCTTGTTGACGACCACGGTCACCGCCCCCAGGAACGGCGGCGGCGCGGGCGCGCCCATGTCGAAATTGTTCCAGCCCAGCGTGACCTTGTCGTTGGTGTAGCCGAGCAGGGGCCGGTCCTGCAGGACGTTGGAGGTGTTGCTGCCGACGTTGTAGACGGTCCAGTGGCCTCGGGGGTCGGAGGTGTCGCTGACCGCGACGTCGTTCTCGTCGCCACCGGCCAGGAGCCCCTCGTACGAGGCGAAGAACCGGCCGGATCCCGCGTCGTAGTGAACGCGCGGGTCACCGCCGGTGTCCGCCGCGAACCCGAAGAAGGCACCCAGGTCGAACGGAGAGCCCACCGCGTTGCCGGCCTTGTCGTAGATCTGGCCGGCGCGGTTGACGAACTCGACGATGTGGGTGGGCCCGACCGCGAGATTGGTGTCGGAGGGAGCGGTCCGTGACGCGGCGTCGTTGTCGCCGTTCCCGAGGGTGGGGAAGGTCTTCAAGCGCTCCACCACCGCCGAGGAAGGCACCGCCTTCCGCGAGGCCGAGTCCTTCGGAGTCAGCCGTGCGGTGGTGACCGGCAGACTCGGCTGCCGCATCGGTCCTACGGGCGCCCGCCGTCTCGGAGGGACGAGCCGTGGCCGCACCTGGGGCTCGGCGATGCGCCTCGGGCGGGGCAGCGCGCTCACGTCCACGCGCTGCTTGGCCTCTGCCCGCGAAATGGTCCCCACTCACCCCAAGTGCGAGGGGGTGGTTTCAGGGGCCGAGGACGGTGCGCTGGGACGCGGCTCGGAGGACCACGCACAGACAGGCG
>NZ_JBHYVA010000739.1:0-4098 GCF_042750055.1 Streptomyces sp. NPDC059456 | reverse complement strand
CTGCCGCCGCCCCTGCTCACCTCGCTCCTGCTCTCCACACTCCTGAGTACGTTTCCGGCCGGGCCACCGGCCCGGTGGCCTCCCGCACCGCCCTCTGACACAGACGGCCGAACGGCCCCCAGGGTTCCACGGCTGGCGGGGTGCCCGGACCGGGCCCCCGCGGCGGCCCGGACGCGAGAGGCGCCCCGCGACAAGGCGCCCACCTGCGATTTCCCCGGGGCACGCACCGCATGCCCGGAAGGTTCACGAAAACGGCGACTGTGGCGGAACTCGCACCCGGAAACGCGGGGGGCCCCCCCCCCCGCGGGGGGGGGGGGGGGGGGGGGTCACGGTGATGCGCGGCGCGGACGTCAGTCGTCGTTCTTGCCCGACGGGGTCGTCTTGGCGATCTGCATCAGGAACTCGGCGTTCGACTTCGTCTGCTTCATCTTGTCGAGGAGCAGCTCGATGGCCTGCTGCGAGTCGAGCGCGTGCAGCACCCGGCGCAGCTTCCAGACGATGGCGAGCTCCTCGCTGTTGAGGAGGATCTCCTCCTTGCGGGTGCCCGACGGGTCGACGTCGACGGCCGGGAAGATGCGCTTGTCGGCGAGCTTCCGGTCGAGCTTGAGCTCCATGTTGCCGGTGCCCTTGAACTCCTCGAAGATCACCTCGTCCATGCGCGAGCCGGTGTCGACCAGCGCGGTGGCCAGGATGGTCAGCGAGCCGCCGTCCTCGATGTTGCGCGCGGCACCGAAGAAGCGCTTCGGCGGGTACAGCGCGGTCGAGTCGACACCACCGGACAGGATGCGGCCGGAGGCGGGCGCCGCGAGGTTGTACGCGCGGCCCAGACGGGTGATGGAGTCCAGCAGGACGACCACGTCGTGGCCCAGCTCGACGAGACGCTTGGCGCGCTCGATGGCCAGCTCGGCGACGGTGGTGTGGTCCTCGGCCGGGCGGTCGAAGGTCGAGGAGATGACCTCGCCCTTGACCGACCGCTGCATGTCGGTGACCTCTTCCGGACGCTCGTCGACCAGGACGACCATCAGGTGGCACTCGGGGTTGTTGGTGGTGATCGCGTTGGCGATCGCCTGCATGATCATGGTCTTGCCGGTCTTCGGCGGGGCCACGATCAGGCCGCGCTGGCCCTTTCCGATCGGCGACACGAGGTCGATGATGCGGGTCGTCAGCACGCCCGGGTCGGTCTCCAGGCGGAGCCGGTCCTGCGGGTACAGCGGGGTCAGCTTCTGGAACTCCGGGCGGCCGCGGCCGGATTCGGGTGCCATGCCGTTCACCGAGTCCAGACGCACGAGGGCGTTGAACTTCTCGCGGCGCTCGCCGTCCTTGGGCTGGCGCACCGCACCGGTGGTGTGGTCGCCCTTGCGCAGACCGGCCTTGCGGACCTGGGCGAGGGAGACGTACACGTCGTTCGGGCCGGGCAGGTAGCCCGAGGTCCGGATGAACGCGTAGTTGTCGAGGATGTCCAGGATGCCCGCGACGGGGATCAGGACGTCGTCGTCGGCGACCTGCGGCTCGTTCGGCGCGAACTCGTCGCGGCCACGACGGCCGCGGCGGTCGCGGTAACGGCCCCGGCGGCCACGGCGGCCGCCCTCGTCGTCGAAGTCGTCCTGCGGGCCGTTGTCCTGGCGGTCCTGGCGACCCTGCTGGCCCTGCTGCTGACGGTCCTGACGGCCGCCCTGCTGCTGGCGGTCCTGACGGCCGCCGCCCTGGCCACCCTGGCCCTGGCCGCCCTGGCCCTGAGCCTGGCCGCCCTGGCCCTGGCCCTGGTCGTCGGCCTTGGCGCCGCGGTCACGGCGGTCGCGGCGGCCCTCGCCGCGCTCGGCGCGGTCACCGCGGTCGCGGCGGTCACGCCGGCCGCGGCCCTCGCCCTCCTGGGCGGGCGCGGAGACGGCGGTGGCGGCCTCGGCCTTGGTCTCGGCCGGAGCGGTCGCGGTGACGGTCTCGGTCTTCGCCTCGACCTGCACGGCGGCGGGGGCCGCGGACTCCGGGCTGCCGGAGGGGGCCGTGGCCCGACGGCGCCGGCGCTCGCCGGCCGGGGCGTCCTCTCCCCCGCTCTCGGCTGCGCTCGAGCGGGAGGGGCCGCCTGCCGGCTGGCCCGGGATCTCGATCTGCGCCTGCGCGGCAGGCTTCTCGGCGGGCGCCTCGGCGGCGGCCTCGCCCGTACGGGCCTTGCTGGTGGCGCGGCGCTTCGGCTTGGCCTCGGCGGCGTCCGCGGCGGGAGCCGCGGCCTTGGGGGCGCTGCTGCCCGCCTGCGCCTCCTTGATGACCTCGATCAGCTGGCTCTTGCGCATCCGCGCGGTGCCCCTGATGCCGAGGCCCGACGCGACCTGCTGGAGCTCGGCCAGGACCATGCCGTCGAGGCCGGTACCGGAGCGGCGGCGCTTGGGCGCGGCTGCCGCGGCGGGGGCACTGGTGTCGACATTGGTGTCGGCAGCGCCCATCAGATCGGTGGTGTCGCTCACGAAGGGTCCTTCCCTGGAGCGGACGTCGGCCTGTCTGGCTCGGCGACCGGTTGTGCTGTCCGACGGCAGTCCATGACCTGACGGGTTACGGACCGCAGCCGGGGCGGTGGTCCGCCGATAGAAATACGGCGGAGAGAAACGTGCATGGGTGGTTCCGGCGAGAAGCCCCCGAGCTGGAAGCGTGGGAATGTCACGCCGATTCCGGAGCGTGCTCGAAACTGCTGGCAGCGATCAAAGCAGTCGGGGAGGCTCCCGGAAGAAAGGTGGTCCCGGATGGGGACACTGAGCACCGAGCCATGGCGGCTTCGGATGCGCACTTGAGACTAACACTACCGGATCCAACAGATATTCCCCCTCTCAATCACCGGCAATCGCGCCTTCCGCGCGGGCGGCCTGCCCCGGCCGCCCGCCCCTGGCGGGTGTGCCCGTACGGCCTAGCCGCCCTGGGTGCCCAGCGGAAGTACGCTCGCGCCCGCGGCGTCGAGGGCGAGCCGGTTCGCCGCCCACCCTTCGCCCGCGAGCTGCGCGACCTTGTCGGCCGCGCCGTTGTCGACCAGCGCGAGGACCGTGGGGCCCGCGCCGGAGATGACCGCGGGGATGCCGTCCGCCCGCAGCCGGTTGACGAGTGCGACGCTCTCCGGCATCGCCGGGGACCGGTACTCCTGGTGGAGCCGGTCTTCGGTGGCCGGCAGCAGCAACTCGGGACGCCTGGTCAGGGCTTCGACGAGCAGGGCCGCCCGGCCCGCGTTCACGGCCGCGTCCACGTGCGGGACATTGCGCGGCAGCAGGCCGCGCGCGGTCTCGGTCAGGACCGGCTTGGACGGGACGAAGACCACCGGAACGATGGAATCGGCGGGCTCCATACGGATCGCCCTGGCGCTGCCGCCGTCCATCCAGGCGAGGGTGAAGCCGCCGAGGAGACAGGCGGCGACGTTGTCGGGGTGGCCCTCGATCTCGGTGGCCAGTTCGAGCAGCGCCGCGTCGTCGAGCTTCGCCTCGCCGCCTATGGTCACGGCGCGGGCGGCGACGATTCCGGCGCAGATGGCGGCGGAGGAGGACCCGAGGCCGCGGCCGTGCGGGATGCGGTTGGCGCAGACGACCTCCAGGCCGCGCGGCTGGCCGCCCAGCAGGTCGAAGGCGGTGCGCATGGACCGTACGAGCAGGTGGCTCTCGTCCCGCGGGAGGGTGTCGGCACCCTCACCCGCGATGTCGATGTTCAGCCCCGAGTCGGCCACCCGGACGACGACGTCGTCGTAGAGCCCCAGGGCCAGGCCGAGGGCGTCGAAGCCCGGGCCGAGGTTGGCGCTGCTGGCGGGGACGCGCACCCGTACGGCGGCGGCGCGGAAGGCTGGACCGGCCATCGTCCGATGACACTCCTTGTGACTGTGCGA
Source organism: Streptomyces sp. NPDC059456 (assembly GCF_042750055.1). Lineage (NCBI taxonomy): Bacteria > Bacillati > Actinomycetota > Actinomycetes > Kitasatosporales > Streptomycetaceae > Streptomyces > Streptomyces sp. NPDC059456. The sequence goes on along the minus strand of NZ_JBHYVA010000739.1, from coordinate 248 downwards.
GACGAGATCTTCGCTGGCTCGCTGCGAATGTACTGGAGAACGTACGACACCCGAAGGCCCTCTGGGCAGCACCACGGTCATATGCGCGGTGGCGGATGTAAGTACAGCGTATCGAAGGAAGGTTCTCTCGCGACATAGGGCGCACAGGAGGCGCACGATGCGTGTCGGTGTCTTCCGCAGGATTGCGCCGAATACCGCTGACTTTTGTGCCGTACGACCTGAGTTGCCGGATTCCGCAGGCTCTGCGG
>NZ_JBHYVA010000738.1:0-4098 GCF_042750055.1 Streptomyces sp. NPDC059456 | reverse complement strand
GTTAACGCCCGGCCCGCCGACCCACCCCGGGGGGCAGACCGTTAACGCCGTTAACGCCCCGCCCGCCCCGGAGCCCGCCCGCGGCGAACCGTTAACGGCGTTAACGCCGTTAACGCCGTTAACGAAAAAGTACTTGTCGACTGGTTTTCTTTCCCTCCATCCCACTAGATTGATCCTTGAACAACCGATGAACCCCATCCCACACGCCACACGCCGCGCGGCAGCGGCAGCGGCAGCGGCAAGCACGAGCGGCAGGAGAACCCCCACATGGCAAGGGCCCGGCAGGAACGTGCCGAAATCACGCGGCAGGCGATCCTCGACGGCGCGGCCATCGCCTTCGACCGCTTCGGCTTCGGCGGCGCCAGCCTCAGCGACGTGGTCAAGCACGCCGGAGTCACCAAGGGGGCCCTGTACTTCCACTTCCAGTCCAAGGAAGCCCTCGCCCGCACCCTGATGGACGAGCAGTTCCAGGTCTCCGCGGGCGTCCCCGCCATCGAGGACCCGGGCCTGCAGACGGTCATCGACCTGACGCACCAGATGGCGTACGGCCTGCGCGCCAACGTCCGCATCCGCGCCGGCATCCGTCTGGTCATCGAGTTCGGTTCCTTCACCAACCCGGACCCGACGCCCTACAACGCGTGGATCGACACCTGCCACGGCTGCCTGAAGCCGGCCCAGGACCGTGGCGACGTCTTCCCCTTCCTCGACCTGTACGACCTCTCGACGCTCCTCGTCGGTTCGTTCACCGGAATCCAGGTCACCTCACACGTCCGCACCGGCCGCGCCGACCTGCACGCCCGGGTCATCGACCTCTGGAACTTCCTCCTCCCGGGCATCGTGCCCGCGGACCGCATCCCCCTCTTCGACCCGGCCGGCTCGCCCGAGTGCCGGGCCGAACTCGGGCTGACCGCGGCGGACTCCCCGGCGGTACCGGTCGGCTGACGGCGCATCCAGGGCGGCCTCGCATACGCCGTGGTGAACCACGGGGGTGCTCGCTACGGCGTGTGCGAGGCCGCCCTGTCGTGTACCCAGGGGCCGATTGGAATGCTTCTCACGCCATTTCGTTAGCAAAACCCAAGCGTGGCGCCCACATCAGCCCACGAACGTTAGTAAAGTCCCTCTCATGACTTCGCCCTCATCTCAGAACGACCGGGAGAAGGTCGTCTCCAAGCTCCCCCCGTGGCTCCGTCAGGAGTTGAAGATCCGCACCGCCCAACTGCGGGTCGACATCCAGGACGCCGTCCACCAGGGCATCGCTCAGTGGAGCGCCCTCGCCTCCGCCCCCTCCCCCGTCGACACCGCGGGCGCCGAATCGTTCTCCACCTGGCTGCCCGCCGGCCAGTGGGAGTCCTTCCGCGCCGACTCCAAGGACCGCGGCGTCTCCCTCATCCAGGGCCTCGCCCAGGCGGTCCGCCTCTGGCTGGAGATGAATCCGGCCCCGACGGTCAAGCGGCCCTCCGTGGTGCGCCGGATCATCGTCTGCAACCAGAAGGGCGGCGTCGGCAAGACCGCCATCACCGCGGGCACGGCCGAGGCCCTCGCCGAGGACCCGGACAGTCTCCACCCGGTCCGGATCGCCCGCCAGCTGGCCCGCCTCTCCGCGGCCGAGGAGGGCGAGGACGGCGGCCGGCAGCAGCCGCACCACCACGCCGAGACGAGCTCCCTCGACCTGGAGGACCTCCCGGGCCTCGGCATGCGCGTCCTGCTGGTCGACTTCGACCCCCAGGGCCACCTCACCAAGCAGCTCGGCCAGCAGCCGCTGCCCATCGGCGGCGACAGCCTCACCTGCCACATGGCGAGCGAGGCCAAGGGCCCCCTCTCCGATCTGATCGTCCCCATCCCGGACCAGCGCTTCGGCAACCGCCTGCACCTGCTGCCCGCCTGCACGGACGCCTTCCTCCTCGACGTCCGCCTCTCCACCGTGCGCGCCCGCGAGGCCGCCCTCGAACGCGCCCTGTCCCCCGTCGAGTCCGACTACGACGTCATCCTCATCGACTGCCCGCCGAGCCTCGGCCTGAGCATGGACGCCGCGATCTACTACGGGCGCCGCCGCGACACCGAACAGCAGGGCGCTTCCGGCGCGCTGATCGTCGTACAGGCGGAGGACTCGTCGGCTGACGCGTACGACCTGCTCACCTCGCAGATCAATGACCTGCGCGACGACCTCAGCCTCGAAATCGACTACCTCGGCCTCGTCGTCAACCTTTACGACGGCCGTCGCGGCTACATCGCGACCTCCTCGCTCCAGGCCTGGATGGACATAAAGGATCCGCGCGTCGTCGCCGTCGTACCCGACCTCAAGGAACAGCGCGAAGCCGTCCGCGTGAAGCAGCCGCTGTTCGTGTACTCGCCCAAGGGCGACCAAGCCATCGCGATGCGCGCCCTCGCCAGGGAGATCTCATGAGCAAGGCCGACAAACTCGGAGTCTCGGCATCGTTCGCGCGTGCCCAGCCCGTCAGCGTCAGCTCCCGCCGTGCGGCCATCGCGGAGGCCACCGGAGCCCCCACGTCGGGCATCGCGGCCCCGTCCGAGGTGCCGATCGAGGCGCTCGCGCACAACCCGTTCAACCTCCGCGAGGACCTCACCGAACTCGACGAGCTGGCCCAGTCGCTCCTCTCCCGCGGCCAGCTCCAGCCCCTCGCGGTCGCCACCCGCATGGCCTTCATGGAGGCCCATCCGGGGCAGACCGACGGCCTGGGCCGTGCCCCGTACGTGGTCATCGACGGCAACCGCCGCCTCGCGGCGGCCCAGCTGGCCGGCCTGAAGACCATGCACATCCACGTGAACGACGCCCTGTCCGCGTCCGCGGCGGACATCCTGGAATCGGCGCTGATCGCCAACGTCCACCGGGTCGACGTGGCCCCCATGGACCAGGCGCGTGCGCTCCAGGAACTCGTCGACGTCCACGGCTCCCAGGCCCAGGTCGCCAAGCGCCTGGGCAAGACGGCGGCCTGGGTCTCCCAGCGCCTGACCCTGCTGAACCTCACCCCGACCCTCCAGGAGAAGGTCGACACGGGCGAGCTGAAGGTCGAACCGGCCCGCCGGATCGGCCGCCTCCCGCAGGAGCAGCAGGAGGCAGCGGCCGACGAGAGCCTGAACGCCGTCAACCCACCGCGGCAGCGCACGCACACGCCCCCGCCGACCGTTAACGCCGTTAATGCTCCGCCCCCGGCACCTCCCACCATTAACGCCGTTAACGCCGTCAACGCTCCTGCACCGACCCCGACCCGGGCACCCACGCCTACACCCACGCCCACGCCCACGCTCACACCTGCGGCGCCCCGGATCTCGATCGCGACGGACTCCCCGGAAACGATCGCGGACGCCCTGACGGCGCACCTCACCCCGGACGACCTCAAGGCCGTCACGGAGCTCCTGATGCAGCGTCTCTGATGACAGCACCCACGCCGGGGGCGTTAACGCCGTTAACCCCGTTAACGCCGTCCACGCCCCCACGTGCGCTTCATGTGCGTTCGACCGTGCGGTTCACCTAGGCTGCACTCGGAGGTAGTACCGATGCCCGACGAACAAGAGAGCCTCTTCGCAGCGGTCGACGCGCTGCTCGAGGAAGCCGCCCAGGACCCGCTCCCGCACCCGGACGAGCGCAAGCGCCTGCGCGAGGCCGCGGGCCTGAGCCAGGAGCAGATCGCCAAGGCCCTCTCCGTACGCCGTGAAACGGTCACGTCCTGGGAGACCGGCCGTACGGCCCCCCGCGCCCCGAAGCGCGCGGCCTACGCCCGCCTCCTGGAAGGCCTGGCCACCCTCCACCCCATTAACGCCGTTAACGCCCCGGCACCGCCCGCATCTGCGGACCCGGACCCGGCCCCGGCAGCACCGACCGTTAACGCCGTTAACGCCCCTGCCCCTCCCCCGTCTCCAGACCTGACACCTCCGCCGACCGTTAACGCCGTTAACGCCCCGGCACCGGAGGCGCCCACGGCTCCGCCGGCACCGCCCACCGTTAACGCCGTTAACGCTCCCGTTCCGGAACAGCCCGCCGCGGTGCCGGCGGCACCCCCCGCCCCCCCCGCCTCCCCCCCCACCCTGAAACCCGGTAAACCCCCCGCCCCGGCCCCCGCCCCCCCCCCCGGCGGGGGC
>NZ_JBHYVA010000737.1:1944-4106 GCF_042750055.1 Streptomyces sp. NPDC059456 | reverse complement strand
AAAAACCACCCCCCCCCCCAAAACCCACACCCAAAGGGGTCTCGTGGGCTGGTTTTTTTTTAAAAGACACAGCAACACCAAAAACGGACGCCCCCGGGTACCAAAAATCCCCGGGCGCTTTCTCATATTTAAGTATGTTTGCGGGCGGGTGTTTGAAGTGACTAGTTTGCGGAGCCGCTCATTTCCCCGTCGCAAGGACTCATCTTCATGAAGAAGTCAGCTGCCAAGACCCTCGGTGCCGCTGCGATCGGCGCCGCCTTCGTCGCCGCCGCCGCCGGCTCCGCCTCGGCCGCCGTGCCGGCGATCGGCCTCTCCGACGCGCTGGGCACCGTGACCGGCGCCGCCCAGGGACTCACGAGCCAGCAGAAGGTCGCCGCCGACGGCCGGCAGTCCAGCGACCCCGCCGCCCCCGTCGGCGAGCTCGCCAACGCGCTCGGCCCCACCCTCGGCGGCCTGCCCATCGGTGGCGCCCTCGGCGGAAGCTGACCCTGCCGGATCCGCCCGCGGATTCGTACACGCGCGCACGTGGCGCACGCCGGTTCGATCGGGTGTGTGCCGCGTCGTGCCGTGTGCCACGATCACCACCAACTGCCCGCCGACGCACAGGGGTATGGGGTTTCGGTCATGCGCTTGAAGGCACGAGTCACGGTCGGAGCGGCCACGGCCGCCCTGCTCCCCGCCCTCCTCCTGGGGGCCACCGGGTGCAGCAGCAAGGACGCCCCCGCGGCCGGCAAGACCCCCGACCCCAAGGGCTCCGCCCCCGCGGGCTCACCCACCGCACCCCCCGCCGGCGCCCCGAGCGGTCCGGCCGCTCCGAAGGCCGCCGCGAGCAAGCTGGAGCGGTCCGCACTCGAACAGGGCGATCTGGCCGACTACCAGGTCTCCGCACAGGGGAAGAACCCGAACGCCCCCGACGGCCAGCCACAGGCCGACCGCAAGGCGTGCCAGCCCCTGGCCGACATCATGGGCGACAAGCCCGACCCGGCCGCCCGCGAGACCGTCAACCGCGGGATCGGCTCCCAGAAGCAGGTCGGACTGGCCGTCTCCGCCTCCGTCAGCTCCTACGCCGAGAGCGACGCCAAGGCCCTGACGGCCCGCCTCCGGTCCGCGGTCGCCGCCTGCGCCACGGGGTTCACCGCCACCGTCGAGAAGCAGAGCGGCAGCTACCGCGACGTGCGGCCCGCCGAGTACAAGACGACCGGCGACGAGACCGTCAGCTGGACCACCACCGCGGCCGCCCAGGGCGTCTCGGCGCAGGTCCACGTGGTCGTCGTACGCCAGGGCGCCACCGTCGTACGGCTGATGGCGCTCAACGTCGCGGGAGCCCAGCAGAAGGTCCTGGTCCCGCACGAGGTCACCGACAAGCAGCTGGAGAAGGTCCGCGGCGCGGGCTGAGCCGTTCACCAGGCGCTGTCACCAGGCGTTGGAAGAGGACTTCTCGTTCGGCAGGAGCACCCACAGCGCCAGGTAGATCAGGAACTGCGGGCCGGGCAGCAGGCACGAGACGACGAATATCAGGCGCATCGTGTTCGCGGAAATTCCGAAGCGGCGCGCCAGTCCGGCGCAGACGCCGCCGATCCAGCGGCCGTCACGGGGGCGGGCAATGGCGCTCATGGGTTCTCCTCTGTGGCATCCGGCGGGGGTTTTCCCCGATGCCTCAATACTCCCGCGGCACCGCCGACAAAACCTCGGTCCAGGGGCCTAGCCCGACCCTGGGAATTCTCGGGGTGGACCCCTGAGAAGCCCGCTGCGACCGCCGGGAGCGCCGCATCCGCGCCCGCAGCGCAGGTACGACGGCCACGTGCGCGAGCACCACGCCCAGGGCGTTCAGCAGCACCGAGTCCACGTCGACCACCCGCCCGGGGACGGCGCTCTGCAGCATCTCGATGCTGAGCGAGACCAGCACGCCCGCGGCGGCGGTCCGCCCCAGCGAGGACCACGCGGCCAGCGGCGACGGCGCCAGGCTCCCGTTGACCAGCGGCAGCAGCACCCCGAGCGGGGCCAGCAGCGCCAGCCCCTCCCCGATCCGCGGGGGCGCCCCCCCCCGCCCCGGCCCCCGGGCCGCCCCGCGGCCCCCCCCCCGGCGCCCGTTGGGCGCGGCCCCCCCCCGGGCCGCCCCGGGGCCCCCAGTGGGCCCCCCCCCCGGGGGGGGGGGGGCGCCC
>NZ_JBHYVA010000737.1:0-1934 GCF_042750055.1 Streptomyces sp. NPDC059456 | reverse complement strand
GCCGCACCCCCCGGGGGGGGCCCACCAGCCCCACCCCCCCCCCCACCCGCCGGGCCCCCCCCCGCGCCCCCTACCCGAGGTCCGCCCGGATCCCCTCCAGCGGACTCAGATTGGCCGCGGCCGCCCAGGGCACGTCCAGGGGCCGCAGAGTGAGCCAGCCGACGAGGAGGAGGTGCGCGACCAGCAACCCCCCGCCCAGGAGCCGGAGCCGGACGTGAATGGCGGTGGCGGCACTGCGGCCGACCTCGTTGCGCTGCACACATGCGAGGACGCAGCCCCCGGTGGCCGCGGTTCCGGCCGGATCCGGTGAGCGGACGGCATATGACGATCCGATCGGATGAAACGGCGGCGGGTCGGCGCCGGGCCCGCCCCGACCGCCCCCGCCGGGGCGCACAGTGGGCGCGGCCCACCCGGGACGACCGAGGGAGAACAGCCATGCCGGCAGTACGCAGCGCACTGCGCAGCAGAACGAGGGGGACCGGCGCACGACGGCCGTTGCGCTCGATCGTCGCGGGAGCCTGCGCCCGGGCCCTGACCGCGGCCCTCGCCGGCCTGGGCGTCCCCAGGAGCTAGCAGACCGGGGTCAGCGGACGGCGAACAGCACGATCAGGAACACCGCGCCCACCACGGCGGGCGCGATGATCTCGTACGACCACCGCACGCGCACGCTGCCCTGCGCGCCGGCCCGCGAGGCGCCGCGCTCGGCCAGCTCGCGCAGCTCGTGCACCACCCGGTCCGCCTCGGCCGGCTGCGGCTCGGTGCCGGCGCCGGCGCCCGCGGAGGCGGCCCGCCCGGCCGCACCCGGGACCTTGCCGTTGACCGCACCGCCGCGGCCCAGCTGCCGGTTCGCCTTCTTCCGCTCGCGCAGCGAGACCGGGACGGACCACAGCTGGTACTTCGACCCCTCGGCCAGCACCTCCGCCGAATACCCGGCGCGCACCGCGTCCACGGCGCCCCAGGGCAGCTCGATGACCCGGAAGGGGTTCCGTACGCGCATCCGGTCGGCGTTGGCGAAGACCGCCGGGCGGATCGTGAACGCGACGATCAGCGGCACGGCCAGCAGGGCGACCGCCGCCGCGAACCACCGGGAGTTCGCCGGACCCCGCACGAGGGCGTCACCGCACAGCCACGCGACGAGCGCGAGCAGCAGGACTCCGGTGACGACGGCCATGGAGGAGCGGTAGACCCGGTCGTCGTACACCGGCTCGTCAGTGGGCTGCTGGCTGCTCATGCGCCCGATTCTGCCTCACGCCGTCTCAGCCCACGAGATCGGCGTACACGATGATGTTGTCGGGGCGGTGGCCGTCGGTGAGCTCGCCGCCGCAGGTGATCAGCCGCAGCTCGGGGTGCTCGGTGTTCCCGTACACCCTGGCGGTCGGGAAGGCCTTCTTGCCGACCTGTTCCAGTGCGCGCACCCGGAAGACGGCGTCGCGGCCGTCCGCTCGGGTGACGGTGATCCCGTCACCGGTGTGGATCTTCGAGACGTCGCGCAGGACGGCCGGGCCGCGGACGGTGTCGAAGTGCCCGATCAGCACGGCGGGGCCCGTCTCGCCCGGAGTGACGCCCCCGGTGTACCAGCCGATCCGGTCCCCGTCCGCCACGGAGGGCACCTCGACGGTGCCGTCGGCGGCCGCCCCCAGCTTCAGCAGGGGGCCCGTGTCCACCCCGGCCGACGGGACCCGTACCCGTACCGGCTCCGAGGCGGGCAGCGGCGCGGCCGGCGCGGCGGCCGGGGGCACGGCCCGCGCGGGTGCGGTGGTGACGGCGATGTGCGGCGGCGGCGTGGGCGCGGCCGGTGCGCCGCCGCAGCCGGTCAGGGCGGCGAGGGCGAGCGGACCGAGCAGGGCGGCGGTGGCGAGCGGGGCGCGGAGGCGGCGGGCCATGGGGGTGCTCCGGGGGAAACGGGCCCGGCGGGCCACCACAGAGGGTGGCCC
>NZ_JBHYVA010000736.1:0-4114 GCF_042750055.1 Streptomyces sp. NPDC059456 | reverse complement strand
GAGAGTGTTATGTGGTGTATTTTGTGTCTGGGTGGGGGGGGGTGGGGGGGGCGGTTTTTTGTGAGTGGGGGTGGGGGGGGTGGGGTGGGGGGGGGCCGTGGGGGGGGGCGAGCCCCTGACCCCGGGCACCCCATTCCGCCGTTAGTGGGCGGGTAGGGGGGACGGGCCCAGGGAGTCGATCGTGGCCACGGGGCTGGTGGACGACGCGACGGTCGACGAGGCGATCGGCTATCTCGGCTCCCCGGACTGCGCCGCGCTCTCGCCGGGGATGATCACCGCCTGGGGGCGGAGACCGGCGCCGGGGTGAACCGGTCGCCGCGGTCACCCGCGGGAATGCCCCCAGCCCACGGGGTTGCCACCACCGCGGTGCGGGCTCCGGCGCCGCCTGTCGCGGCGGCACCAGATGCGATAGGCGCTGAAACACGAGGCAACGGCGACCGAGGCGGCGCACCAGAGTCCGGCGCATACGAGGATCATCGCGAGCAGGGACATGCGGCCTCACTCCTGTCCTGACGCACCGTCGGAGCACGTGGCCCGAACCGCTTCCACGGGCCCGCTCGTCATTGCAGTACGTGTACCCCCGCCGCGCCCGCTTCAGCCCACCAACGCGCCCCCGAATGGCGCCGGGCGCACGACTACGGGAGGAGGCCCGCCGGGAGGTATTCCGGCAGGGGGTTCAGGGAGTGGATGCCGGCCTTGTCGATCAGGTCCTGGATCGGGTCCTGCACCGGCTCGGCCAGGGGGCTGCCCAGCAGGGTGGCGACGTTCTTGCGCAACGTCGGGAGCAGGGCGTAGAGGCGGTCGCCGGGGCAGGAGGTGGAGTTGAAGTCCCGGTGGCCGTAGATCTCCGAGGCCGGCAGGCCGTACTGGCGGCAGACGTGGGCGCACAGGTCCGCCAGCGCGGCGAACTGCGCCGCCGGCGGGTCCTCCGTCATGTAGGTGCCCTCGTTCTCGATGCCGATCGACACGGTGTTCTGCCCGACGCAGTGCGCCGCGCGCACCTGGCGCGTGCCGGTGCGGTGCTCGGCGAGGCTGTTGTGCCGGCCTTCCAGGAGGAAGGCGCCGCGGCTGACCGTGAAGTGCTGCCCGGTGTCGATCCAGCCCTGGGCGTCCATGTGGTACGTCTGGATCGCCCTGGCCAGGGCGAACGCGCGCTGCTGTGAGTAGTCGGTGACGTTCAGCGTCGCGGTGTGGTGGACGATGATCCGCTCCGGGCGGTTGGCCAGGATCACCACGGCTTCGGAAGCGGCTCGCGCGCCCCAGGTGGCGCAGCTCGCGATCTCCGGGCCGGCGGCGGCGTGCGCGCGGCCCGCCGGGAGGAGGGGGAGCGCCGATCCGGCGGCCAGGGCGAACGCGCCCGTGACGACCGAACGGCGGCTGAAGTGTGCTGTGTGCGCCGGGTCCTGCTGCTGCACGGAGGAGGTCATGCCGTGCCCTTTCCGTTGGAGGCTGCCCATTGAAGGGGCCCCCGCCTGCCGGGGCGGACGGGACACACCGGCGGCCCGCACATTCACGGCCCCGGATCCCGCGCCCGGGCTCCGCTGCGGCACCACGGGGTGAGCGGGGGCGGCCATCCGGGTGCGGCGCGGGCCGTGTCCGGCGGTCGGGCCGGGCCGTCTCTCCCATCCTGGGCGGGGAGGACGGTCCCCCGGCCGCCCGGGCCGCCGGCCCACCGGTCCGCCGAAGTCCCCTCGTCCCCGCCCCGAACCGGCCCGCCGCACAAGGAGTACGGAATGTCCTTCGACGCCGTCGAACGCTTTCTCGCCGCCCTCGACCCGACGCACCGCGAGACCGTCGGGGGCAAGCCGCGCGCGGAGCAGGAGCGGCTCGCCGCGGCCTGGGAGGAGGAACTGGAGCGGGACACCGACATCGACACGCTGGACGAGCTGTCACCCCCGGCCGCCGAGAGCGAGGCGGCGCGGCGGGTGATGGAGCGTCAGTCCGAGTAGCCGGGCCCGTGGGTCGGGTCACGGGCCCCGCCGTCCGCCCGGGGTGTCCCCCGGTACCGGCTCAGACGCGGTCGGCCGCGATCAGGACGTACTGGAACGAGCCGTCCTTGTAGGAGTTGATGAACGCCTCCTCGATGCCGGTGACCAGCGAGGACGTGGCCCGGAGCTCCCAGTACGGCAGGGTCGCGGGAGTCAGGTCGATGACGGCCTGCGGGACGAGCCGGTTGTCGGCCATGGCCCGCATGTACTCCCGGCGGGAGTGGATGTTGCACTCGAAGTGGGCGTTGATCTGGGACACCCACTTCGAGGGCTGGCCGTAACGGGGGTTCCAGCAGCCGGTGATGGTCACGTAGCGGCCGCCGACGGCGAGGACGCGGGAGTGCTCGGCCATCAGGTCGTGCAGGTCGACGTACATGCTCGACTCGTTGTTCCACGAGCCCGCGGCCCGGCCCGTCTCGAACGGCATGTCGAGCATGTTGCAGACGCGGGCGCGGACCGAGTCGTCGATGCCGAGCTCACGGGCGCGCTGGTTCGCGAACTCGGCCTGCTTGGCCGACAGGGTGACGCCCTCGACCTTGCATCCGAAGCGCTGGTGGGCCATGACCGACGAGCCGCCGCGGCCGCAGCCGGCGTCCACGAGCATGTCGCCGTGGCCGATGGTGCCCAAGTGGTCCAGGAGGACATCGGCCTGCGCCGACTCCAGCCGGTGGAGCTCGGCGATCAGCTTCTTCTCGTATGCGCTGTCGGCGGTGTCCCCGAGGGCGGCGTGGTCGACGTCACCGATGCCGTAGTGGTGGTGGTAGAGGCCGTCCACGTCGCCGAGGCGCAGGTTCACCGGCCGGGCCTCGTGGTCCCAGTACCGGGCGATGTCACCCTGGTAGGGCGTCGCCGGGGCCGGGATGAACGCGGACGCGGCGGAGGCGGGGGCAAAGGTGAGATCGGTGTTGGTCACGTGTAGATCCGTTCGTTACCAGAAGTCGGGAAGGCTGTAGCGGTAGGTATTGGTCTGGTGCCAGTAGTGGTTGCCGTCGACCCACGCGGCCACGCCCCGCAGGAAGCGCAGGACGTTCGGGACGGGGCAGGCGGCGGCCAGGTCGGCGGCCGCGGCCTCGAAGGAGTGCATGAGGTCGTTGTGGACCTCGACTGCCTTCAGATAGGCCTCGCGGACGGAGCTTCCCTCGCGTTCGGCGAGCACCACGGGCAGGTTCAAGTGCCGGCCGGGGCTGGCGAGTTCCTTGGTGTAGGAGTAAAGGTCGTTGACGATGGTGGTGGCGTTCCCCGCGAGCGCGATCACCCGTTGCATGGCCGGCTGGGCGTGCAGGTCCGCCGGCAGTTCGTAGCCGCCCACGGTGTCGGTGATGGTGGGGCAGGGGCGGAAGTTGTTGAACTGCCGCATCGCCAGGTACTCCCACACCTCCGGGAGGTGGTCCGTCTCCGCCCAGGCCGCCTCGGCGAGGTAGCCCAGGTGGAGCCGGGCCATGTCGTGCCGGAACCGGTCGGCCTGGGAGGGGGTGGCCCCCTGGAGCAGGTACTCCATGGCCGAGCGGTAGGCACGCCGCGGGGCGTCCGAGTGGAGCGACTGCGCCCACTGCGGGGCGTAGTCCGCGGTGGTGTGCAGCGGGTCCAGGGCGGTGTGCGCGAGCAGCAGGCGCCCGCCGAGGCCGACGGGCGAGCCGCCGTGGTCCTCGCAGTAGCAGTCGTCGACCACGTTCTCCGCGACCATCAGCCGCGCGGCGATCATGAGATGGTCGACCGAGGGGGCGTCCGGGTGACAGGCGACCATGTAGCGGCCGATGGAGAAGCCGTCGAACTGGTCCTCCCACTCCGGGGGGTAGAGCTCGACCTCGTCCACCGCCCACGTCTTGATCCTGCCGCCGATCTCCTCCACCCGTGCGGGGTCGGGTTCCGGCACGGGGTGGTGGTAGAGGCCCGGGATCGGCCGGCCGGCCGCCGAGGGCTCCGGCGGCGCGGGCGGCTCCCCGCGCCGGGCCGGGTGCAGTGCCACCGTGCCCAGACCGCTGGGGCCGCGCAGGATCCGCGCCAGGGCGGGGTTCACCTCCCGCTCCGCAGCCGGCGGGACCTCCGCCGCGGCGGGGGCCGCGGGTGCCCCCCGGGCGTCCCGCCGCCCCCCCCGGGGGTCAGACGGGCCTCGCCGGCGGAACCCA
>NZ_JBHYVA010000735.1:0-4115 GCF_042750055.1 Streptomyces sp. NPDC059456 | reverse complement strand
AAGTTCGGCAGCGTGGAGAGGTCGTTCCCGAAGGAAGCCGTCTCCGAGGTGAACCGGTCACCCGTGAGCTGCATGCCGTCACCCGAGTCACCCGCAAAACGGATGATCACCCGGTCGAGCCGGCGCACTTCCTTGGGCCCTGTCCCGCTCTTGCTGGGGACGACGTCGGGGACGGCGTCGATGCCGGCGTCGGTGACGGCGTCGGTGACGACGGGCGTGGGCGGATTCACCTGGTACCTCCGAGGATGAGCAGGGCAGGAGTCAGCCTTGCGAACCGCGATCGCGTCAGACTCGACCGCCCGTTGAGCGGCTCGGACCGGCCTGCCACGCCGCCCTCGGCATCCCGCAGCCGGCCCTCGGGCGCCGCCACGGACGCGCTCGCGAACGCGTCCAGGACCGCTGGAGGACCGGTCGAGAAACGGTCGCGGCGCGCGGGAAATCCGGACACCCGGTTTTCCACCGCCCCATTCCACCGGCAGCCCGTACGGTATTCGGCCAAACGGAAGCAATCCGGTTTGGCCGGTCGATTTCAGTCGATGCCCAGCAGGCAGCCCCGGCAGCGGTGCACGCGTACGGTCTTTTCCGCCGGAATGGGGGCGGTATTCCGCCGGAAGCGCCGCTCCGGCGACGGTCTGCTCCCCCTACTTCCGACCGGGCGCTTTCACCCCTCCGTAGGGGGTCGGCGGAAACTGCCACCCCAGAGTGCGGCGGCCCCCATGGATCCGGCGGGCGTTCACCCATAGCTTGAGGTGTCCTCGATCGGCTGGTGCCGACACTTCTCGGATCCGGCACTGGAGGTGGCCGTGCGCGTCCGACCGACGCCTGGGGTGGTCGCCGCCGCCGTGGATGCGGACGGCTGTCTGGAACTGCGCGCCGATTCCGTAGCCGGTCCGGGCCGTTTCCGGTGCGGTCCGGTGGGCACCGCCATGTGGATTGTGCTGCGCCGCCACGACGGGGATGCGGGAATCGCCGCCGACACGCTCGCCGAATTGTGGAACACCGCACCGGAAAACGCGCGGGCCGATCTCGACATCTGGGTCGAGGAAATGCGCGACGCCGGTCTGCTGTGCGTACAGCCGGCGCCCTGAGTCCGTCCTGGCCGGATCCCGTCCCGATCTCCGCGTCTCCTCGACCCCCTCTGTAGCGGCCGAACTCCATCCTGTCCTCGGTTAGGGGTGGACCTTCAACGGCGGGGGCGACTATGACACGGGCGGGCTTGGCGGGCAGGGAAGCCGGAATCGACCTCCTGGAGACGGCACTCGCGGACTGCGCGGCGGGGCGGTCCCGGATCGTGCTGATCGAGGCCGGCACGGGATGCGGCAAGAGCGCGCTCGTCGACCTCGTCGCCGAGCGGGCCGCCGCGACCGGCGCGACGGTCCTGTACGCCGTCGGCGCCGCCGAGGAGCAGCAGGTGCCGCTCGGCGTGCTGCGCCAGCTGGTCAACAGCGAGCAGCTCTTCGCCCTGCCGCGGCCGTCCGACGGCCCCGGGGCGCCCTCGCGGGTCGAGGCGATGCAGGCGTTCTGCGCGGAACTGCGCGAACTGAGCCTGGACAGCCCGGTCGTGCTCTGCGTCGACGACGTCCAGTACGCGGACCGCGAGTCGTTGCAGTACGTGCAGTACCTGGCCCGGCACGCGCGGACCGCCCCGGTGCTCGTCGTGGTCGCCGGCGCACTGCACGCCCCGGCGCAGGATCCCGCGTTCACCACCGAGCTGATGCGCCAGCCGCACTTCCGGCGGATCCGGCTGGAGCGGCTCACCGCGGACGAGGTGGCGCTCGTACGGGGCTGCCCGGAGGACGCCGCGGAGCTGCACCGGATCAGCGGTGGCAACCCCCTGCTGCTGCGTGCCCTGGTCGAGGAGGCCGCCGGGCTCGCGGCCGCGGAGGCCGGCAGCCCCGAGCCGGGCGGGCCGTTCGCCCAGGCCGTCGCGACGTGCCTGCGGCGCAGCGGGCCGGACGGGCCCGCGCTGGCCCGGGCGGTGGCGCTGCTCGGCGAGCAGGCGTCCGCCGCCCGGGTCACCCGGCTGACCGGGCTCGACGCGGCGGCGGCCCGGCGCGGGCTGGCCGCACTGGAGGCTTCGGGCCTGCTGGACGGGGCGGGCTTCCGTCACCCCGCGGCGCGTGCCGCCGCGCTGGAGGACTGCGATCCGCAGACCCGGACCGCGCTGCACGTCGCGGCCGCCCGGGTGCTGGGTGAGGACCGCGGGCCGGTGCTCGCCGTGGCCGGGCACCTGCTGGCCGCCGGTGGCGAGGGCGGGCCCGTGGACTGCGGGCCCGCGGAGGTCGCCGTACTGCGGGACGCGGCCGAGGAGCTCCTCGTACGCAATGACGCACGGGAGGCCTCGCGGCTGTTGGAACTCGCCGTGCGGGGGCGGGGCGAGGAGCACGTGCGCCGCGGAATCCGGGTGCGGCTCGCGCAGATCACGGCCCGGTTCGATCCGGCGGCCGCGGAGCGCCGGCTGGACGCGCTGCTGGAGTCCGCGCGGGCCGGCTTGCTGGACACCGAGCAGGTGCAGCCGCTGGCCGGACTGCTGCTCGCGCAGGGGCAGATCGCCGAGGCCGCCGGGCTGCTGCCGGACGCCGTCGGCGAGCCGGCCGCCTCCCCGCTGGACACGCTGGTGGACGCCCCGGCCGCGGTGAGCGAGCGGCTGCTGCAGTCGGCCCGGCTGACCGATGCCACGGTGGCGCCGCTCGCGCAGGCCCTGCGGTCGCTGATCTGCTCGGAGCATCCCGAGCGGGCCGTGCCGTGGAGCCGGAACCTGCTGGAGGAGGCCCGCCGCTGCCAGGCGCCGGGCTGGAGCGCGGTGTTCGCCGCCCTGCACGCCGAGGCGCTGCTGCGGATGGGCGATCTGCGGGGTGCGCACGGGCAGGCGACGGCCGCCCTGGAGGCGCTTGCGGAGCGCGGCGGAAGCTTCTCGTGTGCACCGGCGGCGGTGCTGATCCGGGCGTGCACGGCGATGGGCCGTTTCACGGAGGCGTCCCGGCTCACCGACCGCCAGGTGCCGGAGGGCATGCTCACGGGCCTGTACGGGCTGGCGTTCCTGCGGGCCCGCGGCCTGTACCGGCTGGCGCTCAATCAGCCGCACGCGGCACTCGCGGACTTCCTGGAAGCCGGGCGCCTGATGGAGGGCGGCCACATGGACCGGCCGGCGTTCCTGCCGTGGCGTACGGATGCGGCGGAGGCGCTGCTGCGGCTGGGCGAGGGGGCGCGGGCCGAGCAGCTCGCCCTCCGGCAGCTCGCCCTGCCGGACGCGCAGCGGCCGTGGGTGCGGGGGGTGTCGCTGCGGATCCGGGCGCTGGCCGGTGACCCCCAGCGGCGTACGGCCGTGCTGGGCCAGGCCGTGGACGCGCTGCACCGTTCCGGGGACCGGGTGGAGACGGCGCGGGCGATGGCCGAGCTGGGGCGGGCGCTGCAGGCGGACGGCTCCGCGGCGAAGGGCAGCGCGATGATCCGTTCGGCGTGGAACCTGGCGAAGGAGTCGGACGCCACGGCGCTGTGCCGGGAGATCCTGCCCGATGCGCCGCTGGCGGCTCAGGCCCCCCGGGACCGGACGCCGTCCGAGGCGGGTGCCGATACGGGTACGGATACGGGTGCGGGCGCCGCAGCGAAGCTCAGCAGTTCCGAGCAGCGGGTGGCGACGCTGGCGGCGCAGGGGCTGACCAACCGGGAGATCTCGGCGAAGCTGTACCTGACGGTCAGCACGGTCGAGCAGCACCTGACGCGCGTGTACCGCAAGCTCCGGATCACCTCGCGCGGCGACCTGCCGATGGGCCTGGAGCCGGTGGCCACGCAGGCGGCGGTCTGACGGGCCGGGACCGCGGCCCCGGCCGCCCGCCCGAAGCCCGCGCTCCGAGCCGCGCCCCGGCAGAACCCGGGCGAGACCCGGCGGGACCCGGGCGCGACCCCGCAGAAACCCGAGCCGGGGACCGCAGAACCGGGGCGGGACCCCGCCGAACCCGGGCACGACTCCGCAGAACCGGCCCGGACCACGCGGGGCCCGGGCCGGGGACCGCAGAACCCGGGCGCGACCCGCAGAAACCCGGGCCGGGCCCCGCAGAAACCCCAGCCGGGGACCGCAGAACCGGGGGGGGGCCCCGCCCAACCCCGGCACCACA
>NZ_JBHYVA010000734.1:0-4117 GCF_042750055.1 Streptomyces sp. NPDC059456 | reverse complement strand
CCGCCGCCCCGGCGGCGGTCCCGGGCGTCGGCGGCCCGGCCGGCTCCGTGGCCCCTTCGACGGCGTGCGCCAGCAGGGTGCGTACGCTCTCCGGCCCGGCCCCGTAGGAGAGCGTGGCCATCACCCCCGGCCCGTGCAGGGCGTACCGCACCTCGCCGCTGTCCCCCTCGGCGGCCGGCAGCGCGTCCCCGCCCGCGACGGGCAGGGTCGGGACGTCCGCGCGCGGCGGGGCGCCCGCGAGGGGTTCCAGGTGCAGGGTGTCGGCGCGGTCGGCCACGGCCCGCGGCCCGGAGCACCGGGCCTGGGTGCCGGCGTGCCCGAGGTAGAGGGTGGGCAGGTCCAGGCGCAGGCAGGCCCCGGGATCCCGGTCGAGGTCGACGACCCGCCAGTCCGCGGGGAGGGTCAGGTGCAGACCCCGGTAGTCGACGGAGCGCCCGCCGTCCGCGGCGAGGGCGGCCGGGAGGGGCGTGAGGGAGGCGAGGGGCAGGAGCAGGAGGGCGCCGAGGAGGCCGCGGAGCGGCGTTCGGGTGGGCATGGGGCCCACTGCTACACCGCGCTCCCCGCGACCGCGGCGCGACGCCCCGCGGATGACCCCGTCCGGCCGACAGGGCGCGTGCCCGTGGCCGGGCGGAGCGGTGCGCACCCCCACGGTGCACCGTCCCGCCCGGCCGGACGGGTTCCGTCCGGCGGGTCAGCAGTCCCGTGCGCCGGCCGGGGGCTTGAAGACGGCGTCCAGGACGCCGTCGCGGTCCACGTCGATCAGCACCCAGTCCAGCGTCGAGTCCTTGGCCGGCAGCCGCAGGCTGTGCGGCAGGTCGCTCTCGACGAGATCCCGGCCCACGTAGGCGACGGACAGGACGCCGCCGCAGCCCGAGGGCGCCGGGGGCAGGCTGCCGTCGACCTTGCCGTCCGCGGGGCCCACGGCGAGGGTGAGCGTACGGATCGGGGTGTAGGTGAACTTGTAGCCGGCCGAGTCGGCGGAGTGGGTCATGTCCACCCGGAAGAAGCCGAGCTTCACCGGGACCGGTTCGCAGGGCGGCTGGGTCTTCACCAGCCGGAGGTACAGCCCGTCGTCCACCAGGAAGAGGGCCTGGGAGTCGGCGCGGTCGCTGCTCTTGAGTCCCTTGAGGTAGTCGGTCAGGGCGTGGGCGTCCAGGCCCGTGGTCGAGGTGCACGGGAGGGTCGGCACGGGGGCGGGGGCCGCCGAGGGGATGGTGCCCGACGAGGCCGGGGCGGAAGCGGAAGCGGAAGGCGAAACCGAAGCGGAAGGGGAAGGTGACGCGGAGGCTTTGGACCGTGCTGCCCCGCCCCTGATGTCCGCCCCCGCCCCCGCGCCTGAGCAGCCCGCGAGGACGAGAGCGGAAAGGGACAGGAACGCGCTGGCGCGCAGGCGTAATCGACGCATCGGGACTCCCAACGGGCAGGACCGGAACCTCTTCGATGCTGACAGCCGGGCCGCGCGGGCGGCATCCGTAGAACCACCTACGTAGCCGGTACGTATCCCCGGCGCCGAAGGCGGGTACCGGTTCCTGGGGGGAGGCACCATGGTGGACAGGACTCCGCTGGTCGGCCGGGGGGCCGAACTCGACCGGCTGGACGCGGTGATCGGTGCGGTGGTCGGCGGGGCGGAGGGCGACGCTCCGGGCGTGGTCGACCTCACGGGACCGGCGGGCATGGGCAAGAGCAGGCTGCTCACGGAGGTGTGCCGACGGGCCCGGGCCCGCGGCCTGACGGTGCTGCGCGGCCGGGCCACGGAGTACGAACGGCACATCCCCTTCCGGCTGTTCACGGACGCCTTCGCCGACCTGGACCCGGAGGCGGCGCGCGGGCAGGAGGCCGACCCCGCGGTGGCCCCCGTGCTGTACGGGACGACGGGCGCGACGGGACGGTCGTCCGCAGGCACGGACCGGGCCGCAGGCACGGACCGGGCCGCAGGCACGGACCGGGCCGCAGGCACGGACCGGGCCGCAGGCACGGACCGGGCCGCAGGCACGGACCGGGACCGCGGCCGCGCCCCGGGCCGGGACCCGTACGGCGGTTCGGACGGCGGTTCGGACGCCTTCGGCGGGCCGGAGGCGCCGGTGGACCGGTTCGTCGTGCACCGGGCGGCGGCGCGGATGCTCACGGCCCTGGCCCGGGACACCGGCGGCGGACGGCGGGGGCTGCTCATCGCCCTCGACGACCTGCACTGGGCCGACCCCGCCTCGCTCGAACTCCTCGACCACCTCGTGCGCCACCCGCCGCGCGGGCCCGTGGTCCTCGTCGTGGCCCGCCGGGACCGGCAGACCTCGGCCTCCCTCGCCGCCGCGCTCACCCGGGGCGTCGACACCGGTGCCGTCCTGCGGCTGGACCTCGGCCCGCTCCCCGAGCGGGCGTGCGTGGAACAGCTGGCGCCGGGACTGCCGGCCGACCGCGCGGGCCGGCTGTACGCCGCCAGCGGCGGCAACCCCCTCTACTTCCTCACCCTGCTCCAGGGCCAGTTCGCCGTCCCGGCCGTCCCGGCGGGCGGGCTCGGCGCGCTGCTGCTGGACGAGCTGACCCCGCTGACCGCCGCGCAGCGCCGTACCGCCGAGGCGGTGGCGGTGCTCGGCGACCAGGCCACCGCCCCCTTGCTCGCGCCGACCGCCGAGGTCGCCGGCCCCGGCCTGCTCGACGGGCACCTCGCCGTCCTGGCCGGCCGGGACCTGCTGCGCCCCGGCCCCGGCGGGAGCTGGTCGCTGCGGCATCCGGTGCTGCGGACGGTGGTCTACGAGAACACCGAGGCCCGGGAACGCACGGGCCTGCACCGGCGGGCGGCCGCCGCGCTGGCCGGGGCGGGCGCGCCGGCCGCCGTACGGGCCCATCACGTGGAGCGGGCCCTGACCGGCTGGGACCCGCAGGCGGCGGCCGCCCTGCTGGAGGCTGCGGAGCAGGCGCAGACCACGGCCCCCGCGAGCTGCGCGCACTGGCTCGGGGTGGTGCTGGGGATCCTGCCGGACACGCCGGAACACCGCGCCCGACGCCGCGGACTGCTGCTGCGGCGGGCCCGGGCGCTGAGCGCGTGCGGCGAGCTGCGCGCGAGCCGGGACCTCCTCACGTCGCTCGTCTCTCAGGTGGACGGCGCCGACCCGGACGACGGGCTGCGCGCGGCCGCCGTCACCCTGTGCGCCTCGGTGGAGCGCCATCTGGGCCGGTACGGGGAGGCGGTGGCGCTGCTGCGCCGGGAGCTGTCGCGCGCGCCCCGCCCGGCCGACGCGCTGGCGCTGGGGCTGGAGCTGGGCTCGTGCGCGCCGCACGTCCTGTCGTACGACGAGGTGCGGGAGGACGTGCGGCGGGCCTTCGGGCTGGCCCTGCGGCTGCGGAACGAGCCGGCCGCGGCGGGGGCGCTGACCACGGCCGCGCTCGGGGAGACGTACGGGGGTGACCCGGCGACGGCCCGGAGGCTGGCCGACCGGGCCGCGGCGCGGGTCGACGCACTGGCCGACCGGGAACTGGTGGACCTGTGCGAGCCGTTGGCCCGGCTGGCCTGGACGGAGTTCTACCTGGACCGGTATCCGGAGGCGGAGCGGCACGCGGACCGGGGGCTGGCGCTGGCCCGCCGGGTGGGCCCGCCGCACCTGCTGCCGCACCTGCTGGTGTGCAAGGCGGTCGTCCACATGAACACCTGCCGGCTGGAGTCGGCGCTGGAGCTCTCCGAGGAGGCCGAGAACATCGCGCGCGGCATCGGCAGCGACGAGCTCCTCGGCCTGGTGCTGGGCAACAAGGCCCAGGTGCTGATCCCGTTCCTGCCGCCGGGCGACCCCCTCCCGCTGTCCGTGGCCCAGGAGGCGGTCGAGCTGGCCGGGGTGCGCAGCAGCTGGTGGGCCTCGCTGGGCTGGTGCGTCCTGAGTTACGCGGCCCTGTACTGCGGGGACCACCAGCGGGCCCGGTCCGCGATGCTGCGGGCGGGCCGCGGGCCGGAGCTCACGGGCCTCCAGCCGTCGATGCGCCCGCTGTTCCTGGAGGCCCTGGTCACCGCGGCCGTGGCGGCCGGGGACCTCCAGGAGGCGGAAACCTTGGGGGGCCCGGCCGCCCCCGAGCAGGGGAAGATACAACAAGACCGACCCCCCAGAACCCCAGCTGAGAGGGGTTGAGTGAG
>NZ_JBHYVA010000733.1:0-4120 GCF_042750055.1 Streptomyces sp. NPDC059456 | reverse complement strand
GCCCCCCCCCGAGCTGTCTCGCGCCCGGGTGCGCGCGTGTTCGGGGGTGTGTCCCCTCGGGGGTCACCCCCCGCCCCGGGGGGGGGGGGTGCGACCCCGGGCGGCCGGGCCCGAGCCTATCTAGCCGACCGAGAGGTCGTCCCCGTACACCGCGCCCTGGCCGTACCAGCCGTGCAGGTAGACGGTGACGGTTCCGGAGGCGCCGGTCGTGAAGGGGACCGTCAGCTTCGTCCAGCCCGCCGCGCCGGTCCACGTACTGGCGGTCGCGCCGCCCCGCACGCCCAGGTAGGCGTAGCTGCCCTGCACCCAGCCGGCGAGCGTGTACGTCGTGTTCGGGGCCAGCGTCAGGGTCTGGGCGCATTCCCCGGTCCGGGAGGCGGTGGGGACGGTCTTCAGCGCGTACGAGCCCCCGTGCGCCGGGGTGGCCACGACAGCGCTGCCGCTCTCGCACGTCCACGGGGCGAGGGTCCCGCTCTCGAAGCCGCCGTTGACCAGGGCTCCGCTGCCGCCGCCCGGACCGGAGACCGTGAGGGTGAAGGCGGCGGAGTGCGTGAGCCCGCCCGCGGCGGCGGTGACCGTGATCGGGTACGTGCCCGGTGCGGCCGAGGCCGAGGCGGAGACCGTGAGCCGGGCCGAGCCGCCCGCCGTGACCGAGGCCGGGTCGAGCGCGGCGCTCACTCCGGCGGGTGCGCCGGACGCGGTCAGCGCGATGGTGTGCGCGGTGCCGGAGACGACCGCGGTGCTCACGGTGGCGGAGGTGGAGCCGCCTGGGGTGACCGAGGCCGATCCGGGCGCGACGGCGAGCGAGAAATCGTCGGCGACCGGGCCTCCGCCGCCGGTGAACGGCGCGAAGGCGTGGCTGAAGTACCAGGGGTCTTGGGCGATGCCCGAGCAGGTGTCGGAGCCGCCGGTGCCGGGGCAGCCGCCGTTGTCGCGCTGGAGCGCCCAGAAGGACAGGGTGTTGATGCCCTTGCCGGTGGCCCAGTCGTGGACGGCGTTCGCGTCTGCGGTGGTGAACGTCTCGGCCGGCCCGTAGTCGTCGATGCCGGGCATCTCGGTGACGCCGATCATGCCCCACAACTGGGCGGGGGTCTTGGCCGGGTACAGGGCGGCGAGCTGGTCGTGGAGCCCGGTGGCCGCGGTCCGGGTGTCGTTCGCCATGTCGTGGCCGGCGCCGTCGTAGTAGTCGAAGGTCATCAGGTTCACGACGTCGACCTGGGCGCCCGCCGCCTTGGCGCTCTTGAGGACCGCCAGGCCGCTGCCCGCGAGCCCGCTCGTGGTGGTGGGCAGGGTGTACGAGACCTGGAGCGGGCGGCCGTTCGCGGCGGCCCAGTCCTGGACCTTCCTGATGGCCTGGTTGCGGCGGTCGATGCCCGCCTTGTCGGTCAGCGAGTTGTCCTCGATGTCCATGTCGAGCCGGGAGACCTCGTAAGTGGTGATCACCTTCTCGTACGCGGCGGCGATCGCGTCCACGCTGGTGCAGCTGTCGGCGATCTCGGTGCCGCCGTTGTCGGCCGCGTACCCGCCGAAGGAGGGGATCACGTCGCCGCCGCGGGAGCGGATCGTGGCGAAGTCGGCGCCGAAGACGGAGGCGGAGACGGGCTGCCCCGTGTCGCCGTTCCAGTACGGGGTGCAGGAGCCCTTGGCCTCGGTCTGCACGAACGCCATGGTCAGGTACTTCGCGCCGGACTTCTGGGCGAGGTCGGCGGGACTGTCGGAGGAGTACGCCTCGAAGTACGGGGCGAAGACGTGCGCGGGCAGCGGGGTCGCGGCGTGGGCGGCGCCGCCGGTCCCGAGGACGAGGCCGGCGGATGCGAGGACCGTGGCGAGCGCCGCGGACAGGGCATGCAGGGGCCTGGGACGTCTCATCGATGCTCCCGGTGGGGCGTGAGCGAACGGGCGGACGCCTCATGATTGGTCTGGACCAACCTTGGGTCAAGGGTCCAGACCTCTTCAATTATCTTGGGGGAAACGAGAGTTACAGGAGACGCCGGGTGGTGAAGGGCAGCGATCCGTAACCGGGCTGCCCCGAGTCGGCCGGGGCGTCGGCGGCGGCGTCCGTGTCGATCGCGTACACCATGAGCGGGCTGCTGCCGGTGGGGCCGGCGGCGGTGGCGCGCAGCCGGTACCGCTCGGTGCGGACGGCGTCGCGGGCGAGGGCGGCGCCGCCCTCGTAGAGGCCGGCCGGCTTGACGTCGGTGGCCGTGCGCAGGGCCACGGAGCGCCAGGCGCCGGTGGCCGGATCGCGGTGTTCCAGGACGAAGGGGGTGGCGGGCCCGGGGAGATCGCCGGGTCCGCCGGGCAGGGGCTCCATCTGGAAGGCGATCAGCAGGTGCCCGTAGGCCCGGGAGTTGCCGTTGTGGACGGTGACCGTGAACTCCCTGGCGGGGCCTCCGCGGACCAGGTCCAGCCCGCCGCCCGCGGCGGCCGCGGTCAGCGACAGGCGGGTCGCGGGGGCGGGGGCCGCGGCCGGCGCCTTGGCGGGCGCGGACGGGGGCGCGGTGACGGACGCGGAGGCTGAGGCGGGCGCGGCCGTCACCGTCGCGGAGGCGCTCGGGGCGGCGGACGCGGTCACCGTCGGCGACGCGGGGCCGGAGGGCCGGGCGGCCGCCGGCCGGGAGGGCGCGGCGGCCGGGTGGTCCGCGTGCCCCGTACACGCCATCAGAACGGCGGACAGTGCCGCCAGTACCGCCGAAGCGGTCAGCAGACGGGGTCTGACGTGCATGGTCGGCCCTCCTACGGCTCCCGTGAGGGCTGGACCGTAACAAGGGCTCACCACCGGCGCAGGGGCACGGTCGATGACGCTTCGATCACGGTTCGGCACGCCCGGACCCGGCCGGACGCCGGGGCGGGCGCGCCGGCCCCGGGAGCGGTCAGGCCTTGAACTCCTCCTGGCGCACCGGGGAGGCCTCGGCGAGGGCCTTCACCACGGCGTCGGTCCCCGCCCGGAGCCCGTACACGGGGGTGCCGGGCTGCTGGCGCCAGGAGTCGTCGACGCCGCCCGCGTCGACCGTGTCGAAGCCGAGTTCGTCGACGAGCGCCCGTACGGTCTGCTTGGCCGCCTCGTCGTCGCCGGCGATCGGGAGGGCGATGCGGTCGGGATCCCCGGCCGGGCGGTGCCGGTCCAGGATGTCCTGGGCGTACGTCCCGTTGAAGGCCTTGACCACCGGGTGCCCGAGGCGGCGCTCGCTCCACCGGCTCTCGGTCAGGCCCCCGTCCTCGATCTCGGCGATGCGGCCGTCGCGCTGCTTCGGGTAGTAGTTCCCGGTCTCGACGAGGACGAAGTCCTCCGCCGCCGCGTCGAAGAGGCCGGCGGGCAGGTTCGCCACGTTCTTCAGGGGGATCGTGACCACGACGACCTCTGCGCCGCGGGCCGCCTCCGGGACGGTGACGGGCGTGGCCCCGGTCTCCTTGGCGAGGTCGGCCAGGGTCTCGGGGCCGCGGGAGTTCGCCACGGACACCTCGTGCCCGAGGGCGGTGAGCCGACGGGTGAGGTTGCCGCCGATGTTGCCTGCGCCGATGATGCCGATCTTCATGAGCTCTCCAGTGCGTGCAGGGTGGTCGGGTGCTGCCTGGAGTCCGAACCGCCGGAAGCCGCCGGGCATTCCGCGTTCGGCGCCGTCGCGTCCGATTCCCCCGTACGAGTGGCCGGTTCCCGGCCATCGGACTTTCACAAGATCGCTTATGTGGGGTTTCATTCATGTGCCGCCCACCGGGGCGGCGAGCGGGCGCGCGGCCGGCCAGGGCCCCCGTCCCGCTCGTTCGTGCACACGTGACCCGACACGAGGGACCAGCATGGGGTTCCGGCTCCAGGGGCAGCCGACCATCACAGACACCGGACCCGCGGCGGACAGCGGCTGGCGCGGGGTGCCGACGAGCAGCCCCAAGCGGCCGGGCCCGGCGGCCGTGCGCGGGTGCGCCGGACGCGTTCGCCCCGACGGGCACATGCACGCCATCCGCGTCGCATTCAGGCCATATCGCACGACCCGCGAACCGTCCGCGGCCACGCCGGCGTCCCCCTGACCCGGGGCCGGACACACGGGTGGGGGCCCCCCCCGGCGGCCCCCCCCCCGGGGCAGCGGCGACCGTTAGCCCCCCCCGCCGCCGGCAGGTGCGCGCG
>NZ_JBHYVA010000732.1:0-4137 GCF_042750055.1 Streptomyces sp. NPDC059456 | reverse complement strand
CCGCCCTCGCGGGGGGCGGGGGGGGCGGCGCGGCGCCCCCCACTCGCCGCGCCCCCCCCCCCCCCGCCGCCCCCCGGGCCCCCCGCGGGCCCCCCCCCCGGGGCGGATTCCCCGCGGTTGGTCAACTCCCTGGCGGGGAACGGGAAGTATGGGATTCTGCGATCCCATGCCTTCCACCGCGGGGAGTGGTACGTAGGGATGAAGCAATGGCTGGCCGATCGCGGCGTCCACTACCTGTTCCTGCTGTTCTCCGCCGCCCTCGGTGTGGCCGTCGCCGTCGTGTCCGTGTGGGCCGACGGGGCCACGGGGGCCGACAAGCAGCGCTGGGCCCTCATAGCCGGCGTCGCCGCCTGCGGTGTCGTCCTGATCACCCACTTCGAGAAGCGGTTCGCGGAAGACGGCGAGGAACGGGCCAAACAGCTCGCCAGTGACACGAACGCGGAGATCGCGAAGCTGTACACGAACACGCTGGGTCCGCTGAGCAGCAAGCTCAAGGACCTGGCGGTGCTCTATGCGGACGAAGCCCGGGTCCCGGCGCCCCTGCTCCCGCAGACGGTCACTGACCTCGACGACAAGCGCAGGCAGATCCTCGACCAGGTCCTCGCCGGAGCGGTCGACCTCACCGCCCCGCCGGTGCAGCCCGATTTCCTTCCGCGCGGGCGGTGCAGCTTCTACCGGTACGACCCCGCCACCGGCGATTTCAACCTGGAGGGGACCTATCCCGGGTACCGGCCGCCCAGGCCCGTCATCGACCCGGTCGGCGCGGCGCACATGAAGAACGAGATCCTCGGCGGCGGTGGAAAGCCCTTCAGGATCGACGGCAAGCTCGTGACGCAGTCCTATCTCATCCCCGAGGGATCGGGGTACGAAGCGGTCATCGCCGTCCCGGTGATCCACGGCACCGAGAAGATAGGCGTACTCTCCGTCGACGCACCCCGCTTCGCGGACCTCGTCGACCGGCACGTGCCACTCATGGAAGCGCTGGCCGGCATCCTCGCGGCCTCCTACGCGCTGAAGTAACCCGAAGAAAGGGAGGCTTGCCCATGGCGGCGTCGAGCGCGCCCCGTGATCCCCGCCGGCGCCGCGAGCGGGCAGAGCGGCCCGACGAGGGTGCCATGCCCCCGCACCTGGAGGGCGTGAGCGCGGAGAACTGGCAGCTGCTCCGGCAGCACGAACGCTTCCGCCTCCAGGCCCTGGAAGCCGCGCGCCGCGAGGTGGAGGCCGAACTGGCCCGTCCGCGCGAGCGGAACCTGTCGAACCTCGGCGTCACCGTCACCGCGTCGTCCGCGTTCGGCGTCATCGCGCTCGCCCTGTTCGCCATGGGCCTCGGGCCGTGGAGCCTGCTGCCGCTGGCCCTGCTGGTGCCTGCGGCCCTGCTGGCCGGGGTCTACGGCCTGCTCGTGCTCCGTTCCCGGCCGCGCGCGCCGGAACCCGGGGCCTCGGGAGTGGCCGAATAGGCACCCCGCACGGGGACGTGCCTTGCGAACTCCCGTACAAGATCTGTAGGCATGGTGGAACGCCCGTTCGCCGACCGGTGAACGGGCCTCCGTTTCTTTCCTCAGGACCCCACTCCACGAGGCCGCCTTGAAGGCACAGGACACCATGCCCACGCCCACGCACGCCTACCGACGCTGCCCGCGAAAGGGTCCGAAGAGGGATCACATGCCCCACTCGCAACCCAGCCTCCGTAAACGGTGCGAGAAGATTCTCGGCCATCTGGATCTGACGCACCCCTTCTCCCTCGAAGGGCTGTGCAACCGGATAGCCGAGCAGCGCGGGCGTCCCATCCGCCTGCACCCGCTGCCCAAGGAGGCGGCGGAATCCGGGGTCTGCGGGCTGTGGGTCGGCACCGCCAGCGTCGACTACGTGTTCTACGAGGCCCAGACCACCCCCCTGCACCGCGAGCACATCGTGCTGCACGAGCTCGGGCACATCCTGTTCGGGCACAACTCCCTGGAAGCCGAGGACACCGACGGACAGGCCCCGGTCGTCCTCGGCCGCACCAACTACACCACCAGCCAGGAGCAGGAGGCGGAGATGCTGGCCAGCATGATCCGCATCCGCACGACGGGCGCCTGCCCGCAGTCGGCCACCGCGGCCCGCGGCACCCTCGCCTGGCTGGAATCCGCCATGGGGTACGGGCGGGGCGGTCATGGGCGCCGCTGAACTCGCCGCCCTCGGCGACTCGCTGGCCGTGCCCAGCGTCGTCTGCCTGTGGATCGCGGTCCTGCTCCGCGCACCCTCGGCCCTGCGCTCCCCGCAGCAGCGCGGCCTGTGGCTCGCCGTCGCCACCGCCGCCGCGGCGATGACGCTCAACCTCCCCGACGTCGTCACGTACGCGATGCGCGACCCGGACTACGCGCACACCGTCGGCCTCGTCCGCAACCTGATCGGCGTGCTGTCCGCGGGCACCGTGCTCTACTTCGTCGCCGCCGCGACCCGCGGCCGGGGCCTCCAACTCGCCGCCTGGATCGGCACGGTGGCCTGGCTGAGCACCCTCGTGGTACTGGACACGGCCGCCCCCGCACACACCGCGCACACCATCCCGCCGCACGGTGATCCCGTGCCCTCCCTCGCGTACTGGCTCCTCCTGATCTGCGCGCACCTCCTCGCCAACACCACCTGCGTCTCCCTGTGCTGGCGCTACAGCCGCCGCACCGAGAGCCGCGGACTCGCCGCCGGACTGCGGCTGTTCGGCCTCGGCACCGCGCTCGCCGGGCTGTTCTGGTTCGTCTACCTGCTCAAGGCCCTGTTCGGCAGTACCTGGGCGATGCCGGCCCTGCCGCTGATGATGAACCTGCACGGCCTGCTGCGGGCCGCCGCGATCCTCGTGCCGACCCTGTTCACGCTGCGCCGCACGAGCACCGACATCGCCACCGCCTGGCGGCTGTGGCCGCTCTGGCACGACCTCGTCCAGGCCGTCCCGCACGTCGCCCTCACCAAACCGCGGGCCGGCCGGGTCGTGGAACTGCTGTGGCCGCCCGTCCCGCGCAACCTGCTCGTGTACCGCAAGGTCATCGAGACCCGCGACGCGATCCTGATCCTCGGCGAGTACGTCGCTCCGGGCGTCCCGGAGCTCGCCCGCACCCATGTCAGCGGGCACGGGATCCCCGAGCAGCGGCGCACCGCGGCCGCACTGGCCTGCGTACTGAAGGAAGCGCGGCAGGCGAAGCTCGCCGGACGGTCCGGGCAGCCCGGGCAGGACGCGGAGTGGGAGCTGCCCGCGGCGATGCAGACGTCCGCCGAAGGCGGCGACCTGGACGACGAGGCCCGGTTCCTCGTCGACGTGGCCCAGGCCTACGGGTCCGCGTCGATCGCGGACTTCACGCCGCACCACACCGGCACCCCGCAGGACCCGAACCGGAACAACGTGTAGGAAGTGACCTCCTCTTGACCACCGTTCTGATCACCGGGGCCAGTGCCGGACTCGGCGCCGCCTTCGCCCGCGGTTTCGCGGCCAAGGGCTGCGCACTCGTCCTGGTCGCCCGCGACAAGGACCGCCTCGAAGCCGTGGCCCGCGAACTCGGCTGCGAGTTCGGCACGGCCAGCGAGGTGCTGCCCGCCGACCTGCTCGACGACGCGGACTGCACGGCCGTCGCCGAACGGCTCGCCGACCCGGCCCGGCCCGTGGACATCCTGGTCAACAACGCGGGCTTCGGGCTCCCCGCACCGTTCCCCCACAGCCCGGTCGAGGACGAGGAACGACTGCTCGACCTGCTGGTCAGGGTCCCGATGCGGCTCACCCACGCCGCGCTGCCGGGGCTGCGCCGGCGCAGCCGGGGCGCGGTGCTGAACGTCGCCTCGGTGGCCGGACTGCTGCCGACCGGGACGTACGGGGCCGCCAAGGCCTGGATCATCGCCTTCAGCGAGTCCCTGCGGGTGGACATGGCGCCGTACGGGGTCCGCGTGCTGGCGGTGGTCCCGGGGTTCACCCGCACCGAGTTCCAGGCCCGCGCCGGGATGGACGTCAGCGCCCTGCGCGAGGCGGTGTGGCTGGAACCGGAGGCCGTGGTGGCCAAGGCCCTGCGGGATCTGGCCCTGGGGGGGGGGGGGGGGGGGGGCCCCCCCCCCCCCCCCCCCCCCCCCCCCCGCCCCCCCCCCCCCCCCCCCCCCCGCGCGGGGGCGCGCCGGGACCGC
>NZ_JBHYVA010000731.1:0-4154 GCF_042750055.1 Streptomyces sp. NPDC059456 | reverse complement strand
CGTTCGGGGTCTGTCCCGGAGCCGAGGCGCTCCCCTCCCCCGTGCGGTGCGCGACCCTCGGGGTTCCGCTCGACTACGCACGGCCGGACGGGCCGCAGATCTCCCTCACCGTCAGCCGGGTCGCCGCCACCGGCCGCGGCGGCGCCGCCCGGCAGGGGGCGCTCGTCTACAACCCCGGCGGTCCCGGCGCCTCCGGGATGTTCTTCCCGCTGCTCTCCGGGCTCCCCGAGTGGGACCGCATCGGCGCCGCCTACGACCTCGTCGGCTACGCCCCGCGCGGGGTCGGCCGGTCCGCGCCGCTGTCCTGCGAGGACCCCGCCCGCACCCACGGCCCCACCCAGGTGCCGGTGGAACCCTCCGCCGCGTACAAGCAGCAGCGCGTCGCCGCCGCCCGGGCCTACGCCCGCGGCTGCGCGCAGCGGGCCGGCGCGGCCCTGCGGTACTACTCGACCCTCGACAACGTGCGCGACCTGCACGTGCTGCGCGCCGCGCTCGGCGAGGAGCGGCTGACCTTCATGGGCGCCTCGTACGGCACCTACCTGGGGGCCGTCTACGCCACGCTGCACCCCGGCCACGTCCGCCGGATGGTCCTCGATTCCGCGGTCGACCCCGACCCGCGCCGCATCTGGTACCTCGACAACCTCGACCAGGCGCCGGGGTTCGAGCGCCGCTGGTACGACTTCCGCGCCTGGGCCGCCCGCCACCACGCCACGTACCGGCTCGGCGCCACCCCGGCGGCGGTGCAGGCGAGTTACGAGCGGGTGCGGGACGCGGTGGCCCGTACTCCGGCGGGCGGGGCCGTGGGGACCGGCGAACTCCAGGCCGCGTTCCTCCAGGCCGCTTACTACGACGACGTCTGGCCGGAGCGGGCGGCCGCGCTCGCCGCGTACCTGGCCGGCGATCCGGGCCCGCTGGTCCGACAGGCCGGCTCCGACCCGGAGTCGGCGCCCGCGCGCGAGAACGCGCGGGCGGTGTACACGGCGGTGCTGTGCAACGACGCCGCCTGGCCCACGGATTGGGAGGTCTGGAACCGCGACAACACCGAACTGGCGCGCAGGGCGCCCTTCGAGACCTGGGCCAATGCCTTCCTGAACCTGCCGTGTGCGTACTGGCCGGTCCGCGAGCGGCAGCGGCCGGTGGCGGTCGGGGAGCAGCCGGCGGCGATCCCGCGCACGCTGGTCGTCGCGGCGGAGCGGGACGGGGCGACCCCGTACCCGAGTGCGCTGGAGCTCCAGCGGCGGCTCGGCGCCGGGGCGGCGCTGGTCACGGAGGTGGGGGCGGGCGCGCACGGAGTGGTCGGCGGACGCAATGGCTGCGTGGACCGTCACGTGGAGCGGTATCTGCTGACGGGTGACACCCCAGGGCGGCGTGTCACGTGTGCGCCGCATCCGGAGCCCGCACCGGTGTCGCTGGACGACCGGGCGGCGACGGCCCCGGGGAAGGTACCCAGGGCTCTGCTGCCGCCTGTCGTCTGAACTTCCGGGCGGGATCTCCGGCTGCGTCGTTTCGGGGGCTGGGCCTCCCGATCCACCGGAAGCCGCTCCCCAGTCACGAGAGCGTTCCTCCGGCTCCTTCCCCCCAGGGGAGGTATCAGGCGAGCCCGGCCACCAGATCGGCGACGGACTTGCGGCGTCCGGTGTAGAAGGGCACCTCTTCCCGAACGTGCATACGGGCCTCGGAGGCACGCAGGTGACGCATGAGGTCGACGATGCGGTACAGCTCGTCGGCCTCGAAGGCCAGCATCCACTCGTAGTCGCCCAGCGAGAAGGACGCGACGGTGTTGGCCCGGACGTCCGGGTAGCCGCGGGCCATCTTGCCGTGGTCCGCGAGCATGCGGCGGCGGTCCTCGTCGGGCAGCAGGTACCAGTCGTACGAGCGCACGAACGGGTAGACGCTGACGTAGTCGCGCGCGACCTCGTCGGCCAGGAAGGCCGGGATGTGCGACTTGTTGAACTCGGCCGGACGGTGCAGGGCCATGTTCGACCACACCGGCTCCAGCGCGCGGCCCAGCTTGGTGCGGCGGAACAGGTTGTACGCGGTCTGCAGCTCGTCCGAGGTCTCGGCGTGCCACCAGATCATGATGTCCGCGTCGGCGCGCAGGCCGGAGACGTCATAGGTGCCGCGGACGGTGATGTCCTTGGCGGCCAGCTGGTCGAACAGCTCCTGGACCTCGTCGGCGTAGCCGCTCCGGTCCTCGGGCAGGACGTCCTTCAGCTTGAAGACGGACCACAGGGTGTAGCGGATGACCTCGTTGAGGTCCTTCGCCTTCTTCCCCGCGTTGGGAATCTTCTCTGGTGCAGTCATGTGTCCATTGTCCCGTGTGCTGATCAGTGGTCGGTGCCAGGGGTGCCCAACGTGGCCATCACCACGTCGGCGGCCTTCCCGGCGCTCGCGATGCACGCCGGGATGCCCACGCCGTCGTACAGCGCGCCGCACACGGCGAGGCCGGGCAGGGCCGCGACGGCGTCGCGGATCCGGGCCACACGGGCGAGGTGGCCGACCGGGTACTGGGGCAGACCGCCGTCCCAGCGGGTGACGGTGGAGGCGACCGGCCGGGCCGCGAGGCCCACGGCCTCCCCGAGGTCGCGCAGCGAGACGTCGACCAGCTCGGAGTCCTCGCGCCCCAGGTCGCCCTCGTCGCCGTACCGGCCGACGGAGGTGCGCAGCGGGAACAGCTCCGGGTCGGCGCCGGCCCAGGCCCACTTGTTGCCGGAGAACGTGGAGGCCTTGACGGTCCGCCCGTCGACGGGCGGTACGAGGAAGCCGCTGGCGTCGCCGTCGGTGATCGCGGCGGGCAGCTCGGAGCGCCGGAAGGCCATCGTCACCAGGGCCATCGAGGCGTACTCGACGGTCCGCAGCTCGGCGGCCGCGGCCGGGGCGAGCCCTTCCAGCAGCCGGGCGGCGGGCCCGGCCGGGACGGCCAGGACCACGGCGTCCGCGTCGATCACCTCGGTGTCGGTGACGACGCTCCAGCCCGCGTCGGTGCGCCGGAGGCCGCGCACGGTGCTGCCGGTGGCGATCCGCGCCCCCGCGGCCCGGCAGGCGTCGGCGACGGCGAGCGGCAGGCGCCCGATGCCGCCGGCGATCCCCGCGAAGAAGGCGCCGGTGGCGGCCGCGCCGGTGACGGTGGTGCGTTCGGCGGCGGCGCGGGCCGCGGCCCCGTCCTGGAGTGCGCGGACGCTGTCGGTCAGCGTGGGGTGGGTGCGGATGGCGTCGAAGAGGGCGGGGACGGCGGCGCGCATGGAGATGCGGTACGCATCGCCGGCGTAGACCCCGCCGAGGAGGGGCTCCACCAGGCGGTCGACGACCTCCCGGCCGAAGCGGGCGGCGACGTATTCACCGACGGCGACGTCCTCGCCGATCTCGGTGGGTGCCAGGGTGCGTTCGGCCTCGATCCGGGCCAGGCCCTCGGCGGAGAGCACCCCGGAGGCGGCGAGCGGGGCCACGTCACCGGGGACGCCCATGACATGGCCGCGCGGCATGGGCCGCAGCGCTCCGCGGGTCCACAGCCGGGCGGTGGTGGTGGCGGGCGGCTGGAGGGCCTCGCCGAGGCCCACGGCCCGGGCCAGCTCCAGGGCCTCGGGGCGGCGGGCGAGCACGGACTCGGCGCCGAGGTCGACGGGGAGACCGGCGAGTTCGCCGGCGAGCAGCTTGCCGCCCAGGCGCGGCCCGGCCTCCAGGAGCGTGACGCGCAGGCCGTCGGCGAGCAGCCGGCGGGCCGCTGCCAGGCCCGCGATGCCGCCGCCGATGACGACGGCGCTGCGGCCGGCCGCCGGGCCCGGCCGGCCGTTCGTACCGCCGCCGGCGCCCGTACCGGTCGCGCCGTCCGTACGCATGTCCGCTTCGTGCATGGACACATCGTCTCAGACCGCTCACCTGCCGATCACCGAGGCCGGACCGTGACCGCATCGGGATCGGCCCGGGACCGCCGGGGCGAAACCGGCGGCGCGACCCTGTACGTCACACCGGCGACATCAGCCGAACCCCGGGGGGTACCACCGATGCGCACCACCAGCAGAGCCACCGCCGTGCGGTACCGCAGCGCGGCCGCCGTGGCCGCCCTGTCCCTGACCGGAGCGCTCGCGCTCACCGGGTGCGGGGCCGGCGGGAACGCCGTCGGCCCCGCCTCCGCCGACAAGGCCGCGGTCGGGGCG
>NZ_JBHYVA010000730.1:0-4156 GCF_042750055.1 Streptomyces sp. NPDC059456 | reverse complement strand
GGTTGTTTTTGTTTCTCAACCCCCCCCCCCCCGCGCCGCGGGGGGGGGTGGCGGGCCGCGGGGGGCGGGGGGCGGGGGCGGGGGGGGGGCCGGGGGGGGGGGGCCCCGCCGCGCCCCCCCCCCGGCGCGCGAGCGGTCCCAGTGCGGCGGGCAGCCCGGCGGCGGTCAGGGCACGGCCGAGCACCCGGGCGGCGCCGGTGCGCACCCCGGCGGGCAGGGCCGTGCGGGGGGCCTCCTCGATGCTGGTGTCGACCAGGACCAGGGCAGCGGTGCGCCCGGGGTACAGGCGGGCGAAGGCCTCGGCGTGGAACCCGGCGATCGAGTGCCCGGCGACGGTGACGGGCCCGGTCAGGCCGAGCGCGTCGAGGAGCCCGGCGATCCGGCGGGCCTCCCCGGCGGCGGTCGGCGGGGCGGCGGCCGGGGCGCTGAGGCCGTGCCCGGGGCGGTCGAAGCGGACCACGGTGCGGCCCTGCGCGACGAGCAGCGCGGCGACGGGGTCCCAGTCGAACCAGGCCATGGCGAGCCCGGCGCTCAGCACGACGGGCGGCCCGGCGCCCTCCACGAGGACGTGCAGCGGGACGCCGTCCACCCGGACGAAACGGCCGGTCGTCACGTACGGCGCTCCTTGTGGACGGAGTGGGCGAGCAAGCCCAGCCAGAGTGCGACGAACAGCACCTGGAGCCGCTGTCCGGCGCCCAGTGCCCAGGTCCCGCGCCCGGCGGTGAACAGCGCGATCGCGGACAGGGTCCAGGCGGTGGCCAGCAGTTCCAGGGCGACCAGGACGGGTCCGCGGCGGGCGAGCGGGGCGTGCCGGCCGTACCGGCGGGCGGCGTGGGTGAGGGCCACGATCCCGACGAGGGCGCCGGTCATGGCGAGGCTGCTGCTGACGGCATGGGCCTGATGGGTGGCCGGGACGAGACCGGCGGTCTCGCGGGCGGCGCAGACGGGGTCCACGGTGGGCGTGCAGCTCAGCGGGAGCCAGGCGTCGGCGGCGGTGGCCGCCCCGAAGAGGGTGACGCCGGCCCAGCCGGCGACCGACCAGGGGCGCCGGTCCCCGGCACGGCGCAGCAGGCCGGTGAGGGCGAGCAGGCCGCCGGCGAAGGCGAACACGCCGGCCGTGAAGTCGGTGGCCCGGAACAGCCCGCCGAGCGGCTGGTCCTGGGCGGCGAGCTCGCTGACGTACGTCTCGATGGGGTTCAGGCCGGTCGAGAGGACGACTTCGAGCACCCACGCGGTGTACGCGGCGGCGCCCAGGCCGATGAGGAGGGCGACGGTCCCTGCGCTCCTCGCGAAGAACCCCTTTTCGGGCTTGGTGGACATACTGCGCATCATCCTCAACACGGCGGACCCGGTCCTACGATCAGATACCCACCCGGGGTAGGGTTCCGCGCATGACGCGCTCTGCCCCGCGCACCGATCGGCGAGCAGCCCGGTGGTCCCGGCTGCTGCTGCTCGCCGCGCTGCTCCTGGGCATCGTCACCATGCACACCCTGGGCCATCCGAGTCGGTCCCACGCCATGGAGGACGCGACGACGGCCGCCGCCGTTGCCCCGGCCGGGCGTGCCGCCGACCACACGGCGGGCGGCCCCGGGGAACACGCCGCACCCGTCACCACGGGCCACGACGCACCCCTCACCGCCCAACACACCGCACCCCTCACCGCAGGCCACACCGCGGCCGGAGCACCGGGGCACGCCGCGGACGGAGCTGCGGCACCCGCCGCGGGCGCAGCACCGGCATCCGCCGCGGCCGGAGCACCGGGGTACGCCGCGGGCGGAGCTGCGGCATCCGCCGCGGGCCGGGCACCGGGGTACACCGCGGGCGCAGCACCGGCACCCGGCGCCGGCGGAGCTGCGGCATCCACCGCGGGCGGAGCTGCGGCACCCGCCGCGAACGGGGCACCGGCACCCGCCGCGGGCCTGGCGCCGCGGGATGCCGTCGGCCCCGCCGGCCGGGGGCCCGCCGCCGAGGCCCCGCCGCACGGCACCGGCATGGACCCCATGTCGGTGTGCCTGGCCGTGCTCGGCGGACTCACCCTGCTGATCCTGGGCGCCGGACCGGCCGGCCGCCGCGACGCCGCGCCGCTCGGGGGCGCGGCCCGCGCACCGGGCCGGTCCGGCGGGCCGGACCCGCCCGCGCCCCGCGAACTCCTCACCCGGCTGGCGGTACTGCGCGTATAGGACGGGCCCCGCTGCCGCCCCCGCATGCCCGCGCCCCCGCGCGCAGGGCCGGGCGGCGGCAGCAGACGGCGCCCTTCCACTCGTTCGACCACACCACACGAGGTGCTTCCATGCGCTCTCTTCCCACCCGCCGCGCCGTTCTCGGCGCCACCGCCGCCCTCGCCGGTTCGGGGCTGCTCGCCGCCTGCTCCGACGGCTCTGCCACGTCCGGCACGTCCGGCGCGTCCGGCTCGGACCACGCCGGCATGGGCCACGGCTCCACGAACCACGACGGCTCCTCCCCCGCCGCCACGCCGGGCGGCTACGTCGACCCCTCCGGGCCCGAGGTGCAGGCCGCCGAGGCCGCCCGCAAGGCCACCGGACCGGTCTCCGAGGTCAGGCTGACCGCCACCGCCACCCCGCTCGACCTCGGCGGCGGGCTCACCGTCCGCTCCTGGGCGTACGGGGACAAGCTGCCCGGCCAGGAGCTCCGGGTCACCGCGGGCGGCACCCTCGCCCTGACCCTGGCCAACAACCTTCCGCAGGCCACCTCGCTGCACTGGCACGGCCTCGCCCTGCGCAACGACATGGACGGGGTGCCGGGCCTGACCCAGCGGGACATCGCGCCGGGCGCGTCCTTCACGTACCGGTTCGCCGTCCCGCACCCGGGGACGTACTGGTTCCACCCGCACTCGGGGGTCCAGCAGGACCGGGGCCTGTACGCGCCGCTCATCGTCGAGGACCCGAAGGAGCCCCTCTCCTACGACCGGGAGTGGGTGGTGGTGCTGGACGACTGGCTCGACGGAGTGGACGGTTCCACCCCGGACGCCGTCCTCGCCGAACTCCGCAAGGGCATGGACGCGGGACCGGGTACCGGCTCCGGCCCGGACGCGGCGGCGGGCGGGCACGCGGGCCACCACGGCGCCGCCGCCTCCCCGCCCCCGGCCGGGGGCGTACCCGCGCGGCTGCTCATGGGCGGGGAGAGCGACGTGCTCGGCAAGGACCCGGGCGACATCGCGTACCCGCACTACCTGGTCAACGGCCGGACGGCGCAGGACCCGTCGGTCTTCGCCGCCAAGCCGGGCGACCGGATCCGGCTGCGGATCATCAACGCGGGCGGGGACACCGCCTTCCGGATCGCCCTCGGCGGCCACGAACTGACGGTCACCCACACCGACGGCTACCCGGTCGAGCCCGCGAAGGCCACCTCCCTGCTGCTCGGGATGGGCGAGCGGTACGACGTGCTGGTCACCGCGCAGGACGGGGTGTTCCCGCTCACCGCGCTCGCCGAGGGCAAGGGGGCGTCGGCCTCGGCACTCGCCCTGCTGCGCACCGGGCAGGGGACGGCGCCGACCGCGCAGACCCGGCCCGCGGAATTGTCCGGCAGGCCGCTGACGGCGGCCGGGCTGCGGGCGGCGCCGTCCGCCGCGCTGGCGCCCCGTACGCCGGACCGCACGGTCGGGCTCAAGCTGACCGGGGGGATGGCGAAGTACGACTGGGCCTTCGACGGCAAGCCGTACACCGCGGACCAGCGGCACCCGGTGAAGGCGGGCGAGCGGGTCCGGCTGGAGTTCGCCAACGCGACGACGATGTTCCACCCGCTGCACCTGCACGGGCACACCTTCGCCCTCGCCGGCGGCGCGGGCGGGGCCCGCAAGGACACCGCGCTGGTGCTGCCGGGCGAGAAGCTGACGGTGGACTTCGACGCCGACAACCCCGGGCTGTGGATGACGCACTGCCACAACGTGTACCACTCGGAGGCCGGGATGATGACGGTGCTCGGCTACCTGCGGTAGCCCTCGCAAGGGGTGCGGCTCCCGGTCCGCGGGCCGGGGGCCAAACCCCTTTGGAGCCGTCCGGGGCGCATGGCAGGCTTGGCGATCACCGAGCACACCACCCCCCGTGAGGATCTCCGCCAGGTATGAGCACGCCGCCGAACCCGCCCAGCAGCCCGTCCGGCCCGCCGACGGAACCCGAGGGCGCGCCCATATCGGAGC
>NZ_JBHYVA010000729.1:0-4157 GCF_042750055.1 Streptomyces sp. NPDC059456 | reverse complement strand
GCGCGCGCTCGCTCGTTGAGGAGGGTCTAGCACAGCCCCACTCCGCGGCTCCGTCGTCTCGCGACACAACCGCTCCGCGAGCGAAGGGGATCTCCTCGTCGGCCAGGGCGAGCTTCGGCGCCATGCCCATCCCGACGAACACGGCCGTCGGCATGGCGGCCAACGCCATCGTCTTGCCGACGGGTATCTGGATCTTGTTCAGCAGCGACTTCCGGGGCGCGGCGTGCCGCGGTCCCCTTCGTTCACGGGACTCTGCGCTCGGGGTCACGCCCCGCTGCGTCTCGTCACCCCGCACTGTTCCTCCCGCCATCGGCGTGGGCAGTCTTCTCGGTCGCGTAAACCGTCTCCGTGTCGCGGGGGTCCTGCAGCTCCTGCGCGTCCTGCGGCTTGCCCGGCGCCCACGACAGGGCGAGGGCTCCGCCGATCAGGGAGAACAGGAAGCCGAGGAAGAAGCCGCCCAGGTTGGACACCGGCAGGGAGACCAGGGCGAGGAGGATCGACGCCACACCGGCGAAGACCCGGATGCCCTGCTGGAACCAGAGGGCCACGCCGAGGGTCATCAGCAGGACGCCGATGATCAGCGAGCCCGCCCCCGCGGTCGTCGCCATGGCGATGGTGATGTTGCCCAGCCGGAGGTCCGCGTAGGGGAAGTACGCGATGGGGATACCGCCGATGAGAGTGAAGAGTCCCGCCCAGAAGGGCCGGACACCCCTCCAGGCGCGGAAGCGGTAGTACACCACGGTGAGCCAAGAGTCGTCTGCGGCGCGAACCGGGGCCTGGGGGTTCATGGACAACAGCTCCCTGGAAACGGTGGTACGGAGAACTACGTGGAGCCCGGCGGGACGGGCGGCGACCACGGCCGCCACCCGCCCCACCGTTCACCTGCCGGGACGGATTACTTCTCGTCCTGGTAGCACGGCTGGTCGCCGCTCAGCAGGCGCAGCTTGAGGTCGGGCAGCGTGAAGGTACCCGCCGTCGTCGCCCAGGCCTTCTGGCGCACGTTCGTCAGAACGGCCTTCTTGGCGCGCTGCGAGAACAGGGCACCGCTGGCCACCGTGCCGGCCTGCGGCGCGGTGGGGTGCTTGTCGTCCGCCGCGGCGCCGACCGCGACACCGATGTCCAGGTCGCTGAACGTGGCGTCGGTGTCGAGCTCCGCAACATCGAGGTAGATGTTGTCGGCGACGGCCGGCTTGCCCTTGTTGCCCGTCCGCAGCTGCATCGTGATGTTGCCGAGGCCGGGGATCGGGGTCACCAGCGACTGGCACATGTTGGTGATCTCGGCGTGGCGGAACCCGGAGATGGTGACCGGGTGCGCCGCGTCCTTGCCGTCGAGGCCCTTGCCCTTGGCGACGCTGCCGTACTGGAGCAGGTCGTCACCGTCGAGCTTGTCGGCGGAGACCTTGAAGTCCTGGCCGGACACGCTGAAGGACGCCGCGAGGGCACCCTGCGCCAGACCCACACCGACCGCGGCGGTGGCCGCGATGCTCGGCACCATGACGAGCGCGAAGCGCTTCCATCTGGTCCCGCCACGAACCTGAGAACTCATTATTCGTTCCTCCTTCTCGGACGTACATCTCCGGTCCGGGCCGTACCCGTCCTGGGATGGGAGAAGTGCTACGTCCTCGGGAAGGAGCGCAGGCGGCCGAGCCGCGGCACAGCCGCGTCCGGTACACCGGCGTTCACCCCCGAGCGACAACCACTGGGTCACGCGTTCGCGCAACCAGGAGGACAGGCTCCGCCGGTGCGGCGAAGACCCCCCTGTCCAACAGCCGGTGCCACTGCCACCGGCCGGCCCGGTGGGGACCCTCCGCCGCGGCTCCGGATGAGCGGCTCTGCGGGAAGGACCGAGCGTCGCCGATCGTGGTCCATTCCAGGCCGGGGCACAAGGGGGTTCGTTACTGGCGGGTAACGGCAAGATAACCGGGCATCGACCCGGCGCCATCGGGCGACGACGCAGGGTGTCACCATGGGCCACGACAGATCGGGGGATTCACGAACACACCGGACAGTTCACGGGGTTCTACTTACTGCGAGTAACAGCAGCCGCAATTACCAAGTTTTGGCAAAGTGCGGCTGCTGTTTATCTACGTGTCAACAAATCGCCGGTCGCCCGAGGGCCGCCCGGAGCATTCCGGAAGAGCGCCGACGGGCGCCCGGAGCGGACCCTAGAACAGCACCCGCGCGAGCGCCGTACGCGCCGCCGCCACCCGGGGGTCGTCGGCGCCGATGACCTCGAACAGCTCCAGCAGCCGTACCCGTACGGCGTCCCGGTCGGCGCCCGCCGTCACCCGCACCGTGTCCACCAGGCGCCCGAAGGCGTCCTCCACGTGGCCGCCCACCAGGTCCAGGTCGGCGGCGGCGATCTGGGCCGCCGGGTCCTGCGGGTTCTCGGCCGCCGCGGTGCGCACCGCCTGCGGGTTCATGTCCTTGACCCGGGCGAGCAGCTCGGCCTGGGCCAGGCCCAGCTTCGCCTCGGTGTTGGCCGGGTCGTCCGCCAGTACGTTCTTGTACGCCTGCACCGCGCCGCCCAGGTCACCGGCGTCCAGCGCGACGACGGCCGCTTCGAGCAGCGCGTCGTACGGGCCCGCCGGGGCCTCGGTCTCGGCGGCCGGGCCGCCCGCGGGGCCCTCGGCGTCCGGGTCCACCTCGATGCCGATGATCCCGAAGCGCTCCTCGGCGACCTGCACCAGCTGCGCGAGGGTCGCGCGGATCTCCTGCTCGGGGGCCACGCCCTGGAACAGCGGCAGCACCTGGCCCGCGACCACGGCGAACACGGCCGGGATGCCCTGGATCTGGAACTGCTGCATCAGCATCTGGTTGGAGTCGACGTCGACCTTCGCCAGCAGGAGGCGGCCGTTCGCCTCGACCGTCAGGCGCTCCAGGAGCGGGCTGAGCTGCTTGCACGGCTCGCACCACTCGGCCCAGAAGTCCAGGATGACCGGCACCTCTGCGGAAAGCTGGAGGACGTCGCGCTCGAAGCCGGCCTCGTCGACGTCGATCACGAGCGCGGACGGCGGCACGGCACCGGCGGACGCGGGCGCGCCGCCCTGGGCGGCCTGCCGGGCCGCTTCGGCACGGGCCTGCTCGGCCTTGGCCTTGGCCTCGCCGGCCGCCTTCACCGCGGCGAGGTCGACGACGCCGCTCATGGACATGTTTCTGGGCTGCATGCGTACATCCTCCCCCGTGTGTGCGCGCCGACGAAAAAGATCGGCCGAAATGCCTTCTCGCCCGCGTCGGGCCGATCGTCTGTGCGG
Organism: Streptomyces sp. NPDC059456; assembly: GCF_042750055.1. Taxonomy (NCBI): domain Bacteria; kingdom Bacillati; phylum Actinomycetota; class Actinomycetes; order Kitasatosporales; family Streptomycetaceae; genus Streptomyces; species Streptomyces sp. NPDC059456. The sequence continues at coordinate 903 of NZ_JBHYVA010000729.1, read as the reverse complement.
TGTTCGTGCGGTGTTCGTGCGGTCTTGGCGCCGGGTCCCCACCTGGCGCCGGTAGCTCTTCGCGTGGTTGCCGCTCTTACGCTACGAGCCGTAGCGTAACTCCCCGCGCCCCTTCGCGCCCCGTGATCTCAACCACAGCATTTCGCGGACCGCCGGTTCCGCTACTGGCGGGTATGGTCTCGGCCATGCGCAACGCCAGCTCCCCGACCGGACGTACCGGCCGCCCCCGCAGCGCCGCCGCGGACGCCGCGATCCTCGCCGCGACGCGGGACGCGCTGGTCGAGCTGGGCTGGTCGAAGCTGACGATGGGCGACGTCTCGACCCGGGCCGGGGTCGCCAAGACCACCCTCTACCGCCGCTGGGCGGGGAAGAACGAGCTCGTCGTGGACGCCGTCGCGGAGCTCTTCGACTCCCTCGAACTCCCCGACCGGGGCTCCCTCGAGGCCGACATAGAGGACGTGGTCCTCCAGTTCGCGGCGCTGCTGCGGCGCCCGGAGGCCCGTACGGCACTGATGGCGGTCGTCGCCGAGTCCACCCGCGACGAGGCCCTGCGCGACCGGATCCGGTCGGCGATCGTGGACCGGCAGAAACGTCTCGTCGTACTGGGCCGCGAACGGGCCCAGGCCCGCGGCGAACTGCCGTACGAGGAGGACGAGGAGCTGGCCTGCCGCACCACCGACCTGATCTTCGACGTGATCGCGGGCACGGTGGTCCACCGGGCGCTGGTCAGCTCGGAGCCGGTGGACGAACTCTGGGTGGCCACGTTCACGGCCCTGCTGATGCACGGCCTCCAGGGCCCGGCCCCCGCCTGACGCGGGCCGCCCCGGCAAGCGCGAAGGGCGGGGGGGGCGCCCCCCCCCCGGGGGGGGGCGCGCCGCCGGGCGCGGGCGCGCGGGGGGGAAC
>NZ_JBHYVA010000728.1:0-4173 GCF_042750055.1 Streptomyces sp. NPDC059456 | reverse complement strand
GCCTTATTGGGTGTGTCCCACTCCCGGGCGGCTCCGTCGAGCACCGGTTCGCCCCTCTAAACCCCGCTGGAATCGACCCTACCGGGCCCCAGGCCCGCGACGACCTCGCGGGCGACCGCCGGGTAATCACCCAGTGCCCACATCGTCCGGTGCTTCGCCTTGAGCGCGCGGTCAGCGTCGCGCGCGTCCGCCGTCTCGGTCATGCCGTCCGCCTCCTTCGCCTGGTGCCGTGTCCCCCTCCTTCGAGCATAGGAACCCGCCCGGGCCCCAGCCCGGCGAGCGGGCGTCAGTGCGCGCCGCGCAGCTCCCGCTCGGCAACGGCGCGGAAGCTGCGCGCCGGCCGTCCGGTGAGGCGCTGCACGCAGTCGGTGACCCGGTCCTCCGCTCCCTCCGCGATGGCCCGGTCCATGCCCGCCAGCATCGCGGCGAACTCCCCGGGCATCAGTGCGGCGAGCCGGTCGCGCATCTCCTCGTAGGAGAGGCTGTGGTGGACCACCGGCCGCCCCGTCACCTCGGCGACGATCGCGGCGACGTCGTCGTAGCTCAGGGCCTCCGGTCCGGTCAGCACGAGGTCGGTGTCGGGGGAGCGGACGTCGGTGAGTGCGCGGACGGCCACGGCCGCGATGTCCTCGGCGTCGACGAACGCGACCCGGCCGCGGCCGGTGGCGGTCAGGATCGTGCCGTCGGTCCGGATGCGGCGGGCGTGCTCGTGGCCGCCGGTGAAGTTCTGCATGAACCACGACGGACGCAGCACCGCCCACTCGTCGAAGATGTCCGGCAGCGCCTGGTGCACCAGGCCCACGGCCGGCCCGCCGTTCTCGATGGACGAGGCGCTCAGGAGCACCGCGCGCCGTACGTCGGCGGCGCGGGCCCGGCGCAGGAACGGCAGGACGACCGCTGCGGGGTCGGGATCGCCCACGGGCGGGACCACGTAGACGCGGTCGACGCCGGTGAGGGCGGCGGCGTGGGTGCCGGGGTCGTACCAGTCGAAGCGGACCGGCTCGGCTCCCGCCACCGGGGTGCCGCTGCGGCCGGCGGCCTTGACCGTGTGACCGGCGGCAGCCAGCCCTGCGACGGTGCGGCTGCCGGTGGTCCCTGTGGCGCCGATGACGAGCACGGCCGCGCCGGGGGTGGCGGCGCCGGCCCGGCTCATCGGGAGCTCCCGGCGAAGTCGGTACCGGATTCGGTGAGGGCGAGCGGATTCCAGTAGTCCCGGTAGGAGGTGAACCGTCCGTTCTCGGCCGTCACGACGGCGATGTAGGTCATGTCGAAGGGGCGGCCGCTCTGCACCAGCCGGCCCACGCCCCGCATCTCGACCACGATGGTCCGCGGATCGGCGGTCCGGTGGATGCGCAGGTCGGCGTCGGGGAAGTCGTGCAGGTCGATGTGGTCGGGGTACGGGCGCATGTAGTCGGCGATCGCCTCCCGGCCGTCCAGCCGCGCGGGCCGGCCCGGAGGCGCGAAGGGGAACTCCATCACCCCGTCCTCGGCCCACAGGCCGACCCAGCCGGGGATGTCCTTGGCGAGCAGGAGGCGCAGGCCGTGGCGGTACAGGTCGGCCGGGGACGGTGATCCGGGTGGTGACGCGGGCGGCGATGCGGGAGCGGGGACGGGCGCGGGCACGGGTGCGGACATGGGTGTTCTCCGTCTCGTAGAATGCGGACCCGGGGTCCGCTTCAACAATACGGACCCAGGGTCCGTTTTTCAATTGGAGGAACCTCGTGCCCGAGCCCGAGCGCAAGCCCCGCAAGGACGCGGCCCGCAACCGGCAAGCCGTCCTCGAAGCCGCCGACGCCCTCTTCGCGCGCTCCGAAGGCCCCGAGGAGCCCACGACGGCCGACATCGCCGCAGCGGCCGGCGTGGGCAAGGGCACGCTCTTCCGTGCCTTCGGCGACCGCGCCGGCCTGCTCCGTGCGCTGTACGAAGCCCGGCTCGAACCGGTCCGGGAGGCCGTGGAAGCCGGCCCGCCGCCCCTCGGACCCGCCACGCCGCCCCAGGAGCGCGCAGTCGCCGTACTGGACGCCGTCCTGTGCTTCAAGCTCGACAACCGCCGCCTGGCGCTGGCCCTGGAGGAGAGCGGGACCGGCAGTCCGTACCAGGCCGGGCACTACGCGCGCTGGCACGCCCTGCTCCGGTCCGTGCTGGAGCGGATCCCGGGCCTCGCCGACGCCGACTTCACCGCCCACGCCCTGCTCGCCGCCACCCGGGCCGATCTCGTCGAACGGCTGGCCGGCCGGGAGGACGCGCAGCGCGACCGGCTGCGGGCCCAACTGGCGGGCTACGTCACCAGAGTGGTGGGCCCGCCCCCGGCCCCGGACGGCCCGGCCCCGGACGGCCCGGACTCGCGCTGACCCGCACGCGCCCGACGGCTGTGGCATGCCCGTCCGGATGACCGGTGACCCGGTCGACGACCGGTCGTTCGCCACGGCGCGGCAGCCGGGTCCGGCCGGGCGACCGCCGTGGCGTCAGGCGCCGGTGGGCGGCAGGGACTTGGACCGGCCCAGCTCGTGCCAGTCGATGGCCTCACGAACGGCCTGGGTGAAGCCGTCCCAGAAGTGGGCCTCGTTCTTGCTGCCCGTGCCGGCCGTCCTCCTGCGCTTCTCCCCGCCGTCGAACTCTCCGAACATCGCCCGGCGGAGTTCCGTGGAGATCTCCAACTGCGCCCCGGCGCCCGTGCGCGTGCGGTTGACGAAGTTCGCCGGGTCGTCGCCGTTCAGCTCGGAGTCGGCGCCCGCGAGCGACACCTTCACGGAGAGGGCGGGGTCGTCGGTGCGCAGCCGCAGCCCGTACTTGTCGAAGGCCCAGGCCAGGGTGGCCATCAGCCGTCGGTCGCGACCTCCGATGAGGATCTGCTTGGCAGGTCCCGTCTTGGGCTGGAACCCGTGCAGGGACACGGCGTACAGGTTGTTGTCGGCGACCGCCAGCGCCGCCGGGTCGTCGCAGTGGGCCGACGTGACGTGCAGCGCGTCGTCGGAGACCAGCGCCTCGAACATCCAGTAGTCACGCTGCACCAGGCCGGACACCGCGGGCACGGTGGTCCCCGGATCCTCCTTGTGCGAGTAGCCGGCGATCGCGAGGCACAGCTCACTCGTACCCGCCTCGATGGCGCCGCCGTGCGGAGCCAGGACGGCCGTACTGCGGACGGGGCCGCTCGACGCCTTCAGATGGTCGCTGAACTCGGACCGGGCACCGCACCGGAAGCGACGCATCCAGTCGGTGCCCTCCTTGAACTCGCTGCTGCTGTACAGGGAGGTGTTCGAATCGAAGTGCTCCACGACGGGCGAGGCGGTGCTGCCGTCGGCCGCGACGGCCGTGCTGCCGTTCCCCGCCATGTCGTTGAGCAGGGGCAGGGTGGCGGCGGCCGCCGCCATGGAGGTCAGGATGCTGCGTCGACTGGTGAAATCCATGTGTTGATCATCGTTGACGATCCGCTCCACGGGTACGGGGGCGCCCGGGTCGGCCGCAGGGGCTACGGTCGGAGGGAAGACCGGACGGGTACGGGTCGGGGCGGTCCCGGGCGGGGCGAGTGCCGGTCGGGACGGGCTGGGAGGCGGGTGCAGATGGTTGCGCGGTATGTCGCGGACCTGATCGGTGCGTTGGAGCGGAACGCGGAGCGGCCCGCGATCGGGGCCGGTCCCGTCGTCATGGCGTTCTCCGAGGTGCTGGCCGATACGTACCGGCTCGCGGCCGGCCTCGACGAGCTGGGAGTCCGGCGCGGGACGGGAGTGGCCTGCGTGACGGGTGAGAACCGGCCCGAGGCGCTGTTGGTGCGGCTGGCCGTCCACGTGCTGGGCGCGCGGCTCACCCAGGTGATCGTCGGTCCCGCCACCCACGGCCTGGACTTCGTGCTGCGGGACAGCGCGCCGGTGCTGGTGGTGCACGACACCCCGGTGCCGGACACCGGGGCGGCGCGCATCGGGCTGGCGGCACTGCTGCGGCTGGCCCGCGCCCGGGAAGGCCGGCCGGTGCCCGTACGGGCGCGTGAGGACGACGTGGCGCGTGTGACCTATACCGGCGGCACCACGGGCCGGCCCAAGGGCGTGGCCTCCACCTTCGCCGCGATGGCGGACCGGACCGCCGCGCGCGGCACGGGCGGCGGACCCGCGGATTCGGTCCACCTGGCCCGGTCCCCCCGCGCCCCGCCCACCCGCGGCGGCGGGCGGGGGCACCCGC
>NZ_JBHYVA010000727.1:0-4178 GCF_042750055.1 Streptomyces sp. NPDC059456 | reverse complement strand
GGGGGGGGGGGGGGGCGGGGGGGGGGGCGCGGGCCCCCCGCCGCGGTCGTGCGCCGGTGTCAGCCGTGCCTGAGGCCCAGGACCTCCGCCGCGGCGAACGTCTCGCCCGCCGGGCGGGAGTCGTAGTGCGGGGTGAGCAGTCCGTCCAGCTCCTCGTAGGAGAAGGCCTCCTTGGCCGTGTCGAACTTCGCGGCCACCTTCGGGCGGTCCATCACGACCACGATCCCGCCGTGCACGACGAACAGCTGCCCGTTCGCCTTCGCCGAGGCCGGCGAGGCCAGGTAGCCGACCAGCGGGGCGACGTGCTCGGGGGCCAGCGGGTCGAGCTTGCCGTCCTCGGGGACCTGGAAGCCCGCGAAGACGTCCTCCGTCATCCGGGTCCGGGCGCGCGGGCAGATGGCGTTGGCCGTCACCCCGTACTTGGCGAGCGCCAGGGCGGTCGAGGTGGTCAGCCCCACGATGCCGCCCTTGGCCGCCGCGTAGTTCGGCTGCCCGGCCGAGCCGCCGAGGAAGGCCTCGGAGGAGGTGTTGACGATCCGGCCGTACACCGGAGCGCCCGCCGCCTTCGACCGCTCGCGCCAGTGCACGGAGGCGAAGTGCGTGGTGTTGAAGTGGCCCTTGAGGTGGACCCGGATGACCGAGTCCCATTCCTCCTCCGACATGGAGAAGACCATCCGGTCGCGCAGGATGCCCGCGTTGTTGACCAGCACGTCGAGCTTGCCGAAGCTGTCGACCGCGAAGTCGACCAGCTCGCGCGCCTGCTCGAAGTCGGCCACGTCGCCCAGGTGCGCCACCGCCTGCCCGCCCGCGGCACGGATCTGCTCGGCCACCTCCTGCGCCGGGGCGGCCGATGCCTCTCCGGAACCGTCCCGACCCGGCTGGCCGAAGTCGTTGACGACCACGCTCGCGCCGAGCCGCGCGAGCTCGATCGCCTCGGCCCGCCCGAGCCCGCGGCCGGCGCCGGTGACGATGGCGGACAACCCCTCAAGTGGGAGTGACATCTACCGGATTCCTCTCAGAGTTCGATGCAGGTGCGCAGGGCGACGCCCGTGCGCATCTGGTCGAGGGCGTCGTTGATCTCGGCGAGGTGCACCCGGTGCGTGATCAGGCTCTCCAGGTCCACCCGGCCCGCCCGCCACAGCGCGATGGTGCGCTCGTACGAGCGGAGCACGTCCCCGCCCCCGTACATCGACGGCAGGATCTTCTTCTCGTCGAAGAACAGCGAGAACATGTTGATCGAGTAGTTGTCGTCGAGCGCGCCCGCGCCGACCACGACGACGGAGCCGCCGCGCCGGGTCATCTCGTACGCGGTCTGCGTGGTCGCGGACTTGCCGACGACCTCGAAGACGTAGTCGAAGCCCTCACCTGCCGTGATCCGGTTCTTGGCGTCGGCGAAGGCCTCCGGTGCGACGGCCTCGGTGGCGCCGAAGCGCAGCGCCGCCTCGCGCCGGGAGGCCACCGGGTCCACGGCGACGACCTGCGCCGCGCCCTGGACCTTGGCGCCCTGGATGACGGAGATGCCGACGCCGCCGCAGCCGATGACGGCGACCGAGGACCCGGCTTCCACCTTGGCGGTGTTGATGGCGGCGCCGAGGCCGGTGGTGACCCCGCAGCCGATCAGTGCGGCGATGTCGTACGGCAGGTCGTCGGGGATCGGCACGGCGCACGAGGCGGGCACCACCATCTCCTCGGCGAAGGTGCCGGTGCCCGCGAAACCGAAGACGTCCCCGCCGCCCGCGCGCCGGAAGTTGGGCGTGGCCACGTTCGCGAAGGACTCCAGGCACAAGTGGCCCTGGCCGCGCTTGCAGGCCGGACAGTGCCCGCACGGCGGCAGCCAGCAGACGAGGACCCGGTCGCCGATGGCGTGGGTGCTCACCCCGTCGCCGACGTCGACGATCTCGCCCGAGCCCTCGTGGCCGGGGACGAAGGGGGCGGGCTGCGGCAGCACGCCGCTCATCGCGGAGAGGTCCGAGTGGCACAGGCCGGTGGCCTTGATGCGGATCCTGACCTTGCCGGGGCCGAAGCCCACGGCCTCCATGTCGTCGACGACCTCGAGCTTGTCCTGGCCTATCTCGCTCTGCAGTGCTGCGCGCACGGTGCGGCTCCTTGTGTGTCGCGAGGGTCGGGCGTTACGCGTGTTCGACGACGGTGTCGGCGAGGACCGGCGCGTCGTCCCGTTCGACGGCGGTCACCGAGACCAGGACCCGGCCGGGCTCCTCCCACATCCGGATCCGCAGGGTCTCGCCCGGGAAGACGATCCCGGCGAAGCGCGTGCGGTAGCCGCGGACCCGCGAGACGTCCCCGCCCAGCGCCGTGTCGACGACGGCCTTGAGGGTCATCCCGTACGAGCACAGGCCGTGCAGGATCGGCCGGTCGAAGCCGGCCAGCTTGGCGAACTCCGGGTCCGCGTGCAGGGGGTTCCAGTCGCCCGACAGCCGGTACAGGAGCGCCTGCTCCTCGCGGATGTGCCGCTCCTCGACGCGGTCGGGGGCGCGCTGGGGCAGTTCCTCCGTCACGGAGGGGCCCCGCTCGCCGCCGAAGCCGCCCTCTCCCCGTACGAAGAGCTGCGCGTCGCTGGTCCACAGCGGCCCGTCGGCGTCCGCGACCTCGGTGCGCAGGACGATCACGGCCGCCTTGCCCTTGTCGTAGAGGGCGGCGACGCGGGCGGTGGAGGAGGCCCGGCCCTTGACGGGGATGGACCGGTGCAGCTCGATGGACTGGCCGCCGTGCAGGACGTCGGCCAGGTTGACGTCGATCCCGGGTGCGGCGAGGCCGCCCAGCATGGCCATGCCGGCACCGGCGACGGTCGCGAAGCTGGGCAGGACGTGGAGCTTGGACTCCAGGGTGTAGCGCAGCTCGTCGGGGTCGGTGGCGGGGCTGGCTTTGCCGGGGTTCGTGCCCGCGCCGAGTCCGAGGTGGTAGAGCTGGATGTCCTTGTGGTCCCAGGCGATCTCCCCCTGGCGGGGGTCTGCGGCGAGGGCCCTGGCGGCATCGATCGGCATTGAGGATGCTGCTCCTTGTTCGGTTCCCGTTGCTTGGACGAGCGTGGAAGAGCGCGGGGGGGGCGGGCGCCCCCGCGGCCCCCGCCCCCCCCCTCGGCCTCCCCAGCCAGCACGCTTCGGCCCTGCGCAGCGCGGCCGTGCTGCGGGAGGCGCGGGGCGAGCCGTCGGCGGCGGCGGACCTCTACGTCCGGGCGGCGACGGAGGCGGCCCGTTCCGGAGCCACCCTCTGGGAAGCCCAGTCCCTCCTGATGGCCGCTCCTCTCGCGGCCCGGTCGGGTGGCTCCCGCAGGGCGTCGACCCTGTGGCACCGGGGCCGGCGCCTGGCGGAGACGGGCGGCTCGCGCCTCCTGACGGGCCTGGCGGACCTCTTCCCGCCGACCGCACCGGCCCCCGACCCGGCGCCGCTCCCCCAGCTCACCCCCCGTGAACGCGAGATCGCGGCCCTGGTGACGGAGGGCCTGACCACCCCGGCGATCGCGGCCCGCCTGTACCTGAGCCCCCGCACGGTGGACACCCACCTGTCCCACATCTTCCGCAAGACGGGCGTCACCACCCGGGCCGCCCTGGCCACCCTCACCGCGCGGTCCGCAGCATCGCCTTGAGTACCCCGCCGGGCGCGCCCGTCCCCGTCCACCGCGCCCCCGACGGACCGGCGTTGTCAGTGCCGGCCCCTAACGTGGGGGAAGTCGAACACGGCCCGAGTCACACCTCCGGGGGGACCCATGACGCACATGTTCCAGGGACGACGCACCGCGCTCACGCTCGCGGCGACGGCGGCGGCCCTCGCCCTGGCCACCGGCACCGCCCAGGCGGCGCAGGACGAACTCCTGCCCCACCCGGGCCCCGACGGCCTGATCTGGGTACCCGAGATGACCGGTTCCAGCGGCTTCGTCTCGGGCGGCCTTTCCCCGCGCCTGGACACCTACACCACGTTCGCCTGCGAGGGCGGCGGCAGCATGGTCGTGTCCTTCACCCTCGACGAACACCCGGACCGCAACCCGGCCCCGTTCACGCTGGACTGCCCCGCGGACACCCCGGCCCGCATCACCATCCCCCTGGGCACGGGCCTGCACGGCGGCTTCGGAGCCGTCGTCACCACCTCGGCCCCGACCGTCCGCTGGGCCGCGACGGTCGTCCAGCCCGAATGACCGGCCCCCGGGGCCCCCCCCCCCCCCC
>NZ_JBHYVA010000726.1:0-4180 GCF_042750055.1 Streptomyces sp. NPDC059456 | reverse complement strand
GCCCGGTTACATTCCGAACCCGGAAGCTAAGCCTTTCAGCGCCGATGGTACTGCAGGGGGGACCCTGTGGGAGAGTAGGACGCCGCCGAACAATCTTTGTGGGAAAGCCCCGCACCAGCCCTTATGGGTTCGGTGCGGGGCTTTTCTGCGTTCTGGGTCCAGGGTCCATACCCTGGAGGGAATTGTCCGCCGGGTGGGAGTGGCGGACGATCAGGGCCTCACCACTCACGAGGAGGCACGTCATGTCTGCTTCTACGGCGTCCACGGCCGAGGTCATCGAGCGTTTCAACCAGGTGTTCCAGCAGCGGGACCCCTCGGGGCTCGCCGCCCTGGTCGGCGCGGACTGCGTGATGGAAGGGCTCTCGCCGGCCCCCGACGGCACCCGGGTGGAAGGGGCGGAGGAGTGCATCCGGTTCTGGAGCGACTTCGCCACCGACCCGGCCAACGACTTCGAGGTCGAGGACGTCACCTGTGCGGAGGAGCTGTCGGTGATCCGCTGGAAGCTGGTGTTCGGGCCGGGCGAGAAGGACCATGTCCGCTGCGTCAACGTGATGCGGGTACGGGACGGGCTGATCGTCGAGGCCCTCGGGTACGCCAAGACCGGCTGAGCCCCCGAGGGCCGGACGGCTGACGGCGCTACAGGCGTCCCGCTGCCTTCAGGGCCAGGTAGGCGTCGGAGAGGGCCGGTGCCAGGGTGTCCGGGGTGGCGTCGACGACGTGGACCCCGTGGCGGGTGAGCTGCTCCGCCGTACGGCGGCGGGCCGCCTGGGACTGGGTGCCGGCCGCGGCCTCGTAGACCGCGTCGAGCGTGCCGCGGGACCTCGTCATCTCCTCGACGCGCGGGTCGGCCACCGACGCGAGCAGCACCGTGTGGCGCTGCGTGAGGCGGGGGAGGAGCGGGAGCAGGCCCTCTTCTGTCGGGGCCGCGTCCAGGCTCGTCAGCAGCACCACCAGGGACCGGCGCGGGGCGTTGCGGAGGATCGTCGAGACCAGGGTGCGCGCGTCGGTTTCGACGAGCTCCGGTTCCAGGGTGGCCATGGCGTTGACGAAAGCCGGCAGGACGTCGCCGGCGGGGCGGCCCTGGACCTGGGCGCGGGTGCGGCGGTCGTGGGCCAGCAGGTCGACGCGGTCGCCCGCCCGGGAGGCCAGGGCGGCCAGCAGCAGGGCCGCGTCCATCGCCGAGTCCAGGCGGGGGGCGTCACCCACGCGGCCCGCCGACGTGCGGCCCGTGTCCAGGCAGATCAGGATGTGCCGGTCGCGTTCCGGACGCCAGGTGCGGACGGCGACCTTGTCCTGGCGGGCGGTGGCGCGCCAGTCGATCGAGCGGGTGTCGTCGCCGGGGACGTAGTCGCGGAGGCTGTCGAACTCGGTGCCCTCGCCGCGGGTCAGGACGCTGGTGCGGCCGTCCAGTTCGCGCAGCCGGGCCAGCCGCGAGGGGAGGTGTTTGCGGCTGGTGAAGGGCGGCAGGACCCGGACCGTCCAGGGAACGGTGTGGGTGCCCTGGCGGGCGAGCAGGCCGAGCGGCCCGTACGAGCGGATCGTCACGCGGTCTGCCTGGCGGTCACCGCGGCGGGTCGGCAGCAGCCGGGTGGTGATCCGGCGGCGTTCGCCCGGCGGGACCGTCAGGGTGTGCCGGGAGGCGTCGGCCTCGGTGCCCGGGAGCCAGCTGCTGGGGGGCCAGGCGTCGCGGACGCGGGCCCGGAGCGGGCGGGTGCCCGGGTTGGTGAGCGTGAGGTGGACCTCCGCCGGTTCGCCGAGGCGGACGGAGGAGTCGCCCGAGCGGGTGAGCGTGAGCCGGCGGACCGGAGCCGCGAGCGCGTAGTCGACGGCGCAGGCCAGGCCGAGGGCGCCGTTGACCGCGAGCATCCCCGTCCAGCTCGGTTCGAGCAGGCCGACGGGGATGCTGCCGAGGGCCGCCAGCAGGGCGGCGCGTCCGGTGAGGGCCATCAGCGGGGGACGGGGACGTGGGACAGGATCGCGGTGATGACGGCGTCGGCCGTGACGCCCTCCATCTCGGCCTCCGGGCGGAGTTGGACGCGGTGGCGCAGCGTGGGCAGGGCGAGGGCCTTGACGTCGTCGGGGGTGACGTAGTCGCGGCCGGTCAGCCAGGCCCAGGCGCGGGAGGTGGCCAGCAGGGCGGTCGCGCCGCGCGGGGAGACGCCGAGGGTGAGGGACGGCGATTCGCGGGTGGCGCGGCAGACGTCGACGACGTACCCGGCGATCTCCGGGGAGACGGACACCTTGGCGACGGCGTCGCGGGCCGCTTCGAGTTCGGCGGCGCCGGCGACCGGGCGCAGGCCGGCTGCCTGCAGGTCGCGCGGGTTGAAGCCGGCGGCGTGCCGGGTCAGGACGCCGATCTCGTTCTCGCGGGAGGGCAGGGGCACGGTGAGCTTGAGGAGGAAGCGGTCCAGCTGGGCTTCCGGGAGGGGGTACGTGCCCTCGTACTCGACCGGGTTCATGGTGGCGGCGACGAGGAACGGCTCGGGCAGGGCGCGCGGCGTGCCGTCGACGGTGACCTGGCGCTCCTCCATGGCTTCGAGGAGGGAGGACTGGGTCTTGGGCGGGGTCCGGTTGATCTCGTCCGCGAGGAGGAGGTTGGTGAAGACCGGGCCGTTCTGGAAGGAGAACTCGGCGGTGCGGGCGTCGTAGACGAGCGAGCCGGTGACGTCACTGGGCATCAGGTCCGGGGTGAACTGGACGCGCTTGGTGTCGAGGGCGAGGGACGCCGCGAGGGCCCGTACGAGGAGGGTCTTGGCGACGCCGGGCACGCCTTCGAGGAGGACGTGGCCGCGGCACAGCAGGGCGACGACGAGACCGGTGACGGCCGAGTCCTGGCCGACGACGGCCTTTCCGATCTCGGTGCGGATCGCTTCCAGGGAGGAGCGGGCGCTGTCCGTGGTGGCCGTCATGAGGTGCGGACCTCTCTTTCGAGGGCGTCGAGGTGGTCGGCGAGCGCGACGAGTGCCGCGTCGTCGGCGGGTGTGGTGCCGAAGAGGAGTGCGGTCAGGTCCCCGTGACCGTCCGTCAGGCGGGCGGACACGGCGGGGACCAGTGCCGCGGGTTCGTGGGCGCCGGTGGGCGGTACGCCGACCAGGGCGGCCAGGCGTTCGCGGGCGGCGGCGCGCAGCACGGTCGCGGCGCGGTCGCGGGCGCCGGCCTTGCGGTAGAGGCGGGCGCGGCCCTCGGTGGTCTCGGATGCGCGGATGGCGACGGGCAGTTTCTCGGTGACGAGGGGGCCGAGCCGGCGGGCGCGCCAGAGGGCGGCGAGGGCCGCGGCGAGGAAGAGCTGGAGGAGGGCCCAGCCCCAGCCGCGGGGGACCAGTTCGAAGAGGCTCTTCTGCTCGCCGGGGTCCTCGTCCTGGATCTCCGTCAGGGAGGGCAGGTACCAGACGAGTTCGGGGCGGGAGCCGAGGAGCTGGAGGGCGAGGGAGGCGTTGCCCTCCGAGGCGAGCCTCTTGTTGAGCAGGATCGTCCCGGAGCCGAGGAGGACGGTGTCGCCGCCGGTGGTGCCGGAGGGCAGGACGAGGAGGGTGGGGTGGCCGTCGTCGGGGTAGCAGGCCGTGCCGGTGGCTGCGCCGGTCGGTCCGTCGGTGGTGTAGCGGTAGCCGCCGCCGGTGCCGGCGCGGCCGGCGGAGAGGGCGGCGGGCAGGGGGCAGGCGGGGTCGAGGTCCCGTTCGAAGGCGCCGCCCCTGGTACGGGCGGACGGGGCCAGGTCGGGCAGGCTGAGGCCGCTGGGGGCGAGCAGGACGGTCCGGCCGCCGGAGAGGTCGATGACGGAGCGGATGGTGCGGCGCTGGGTGTCGCCGAGCCGGTCGGGGTCGGTGACCAGCACGGTGGTGCCGGGGCCGGCCGCGGCGGCGGCCTCGCGGGCGGTGGTGACGACGCGGGTGGTGACCCCGCGGGCCTGGAGCAGCTCGGCGAGGGCCCGGCTGCCGTCGGGGTCGGCGGAGCGGGGGTCGAGGCGGCCGTGGCGGCTCCCGGAGCCGAGGGCCGCGAGGGTGATCGCGGCGACGAGGAGGATCCCGAGGCAGATCATTGCGCCGCGGAACCGCCGCCATGCCGCGAGAGCGCCCGGGCCGGTGCCGGTGCCGGTGCCGCCGGGCGGCAGGGTGCCCGGGGCTCCGGGGCGGGGCGGGGCGCTGGTGGGCCCCGAGGGGGCGCCGTGGGCCTCTTCGGGGCC
>NZ_JBHYVA010000725.1:0-4183 GCF_042750055.1 Streptomyces sp. NPDC059456 | reverse complement strand
CCCCGGGCGCCCCCCGCCAACAACCCGGCCGCGCACGCCGCGTCAGCCGCCCCGCGCACCGCGGCGCCCGCCCCCGCGCGGGGGGGGCCCTTCGCCGTAAGCTGTGCCCATGCGTGATCTTGCGGGGGGATTCGGCCATCTGCTGGCCGGACAGCGGTGGGTGTTCCGTAACGGCCGGTGGCTGGGCTTCGGCCTGCTGCCCGGGCTGCTCGCGTTGGTGCTGTACGCCGGCGCACTCGTCGGGCTCGGCTACGGCGCCGACGACCTGACGGCCTGGGCGACGCCCTTCGCCGACGGCTGGGGATCCCCCTGGCTCGGGCTCTTCCGGGGCTTCCTGACCGCCCTCGTCTTCTGCCTCGGCCTGTTCGTCGCGGTGATCACCTTCACCGCGGTGACCCTGCTCATCGGCCAGCCGTTCTACGAGTCCCTCTCGGAGCAGGTCGACCGCAGCGTCGGCGGCGACGCCCCCGAATCCGGGCTGCCGCTGGCCCGGGAGCTGTGGATCTCGGCGCGGGACAGCATCAAGGTGCTCGTCCGGGTGCTGCTGTACGGGATCCTGCTCTTCGCGCTCGGCTTCATCCCCGTCGTCGGACAGACCGTGATCCCCGCGATCGGGTTCTGCGTCTCCGGCTTCTTCCTCACCGAGGAACTCACCGCCGTGGCGCTCCAGCGCCGCGAGGTGGAGCTGAAGGACCGCCTCGCCCTGCTGCGCGGCCGCCGCGCGATGGCGCTCGGCTTCGGCGTCCCGCTGGTGCTGGCGTTCCTGGTGCCGCTGGTCGCGGTGTTCCTGATGCCGGGCGCCGTGGCCGGGGCCACGCTCATGGTCCGCGAGCTGCGCGGCGAGGACGAGGAGCAGGCCGCCGGGGACGGCGCCGAAGAGCCCGACGGGGCCCCGCAGCAGGGGTATCCGGCGCAGCCGTACCAGCAGTCCCCGTACCAGCAGTCCCCGTACGCCGCGCCGCAGGGCGGGTCCGCCGCCCCCGGGCCGTACGCGGCCGGGCCGCAGTACCCCGCCCCGCAGCAGAACCCGTACGCGCAGCAGCCCCCGCGGCACCCGGGCGGCGGAGCGGCCGGGGGCCACGGGCCCGCGTCCCACCCGTACCGGTGACCCGCGGGCCGGCGCCTAGCGCCTGAGCAGGGTGATCGCGCCGGCCGTGTCCTCGCCGGAGTGGGCCTCCGGGGCGGCGTCCAGCCGGCGGCGCATCAGGTCCAGGTAGGGGGTCAGCAGCTCCGCGCTGACCCCCTGCTCCGCGGCGGTGCGCAGCAGGGTGCCGCTGCCGGCGACCTGCATGGCCAGGTTCGACACGACACCGGTGGTGAAGTCGCGCGAGGTCAGCCGGTCGGCGGCGTTGCCCACGAAGAACCCCATCGCGCCGAGCCATTCCGACAGCAGGGGCGCCAGGTCCTTCGGGGCGATGCCCTCGCCCTCGATCAGCGCGAAGGCGTGCGAGACCCCGGCGAACAGCCCGTACATCCCGCTCAGCAGGGCCACGTCGTGCAGCGCGGCGTGGCCGGGGTCCTCGCCGACGAAACGCGCTCCGGCCGGGACCTCCAGCGTGCTGCGGTGCGCGTCGAACAGGGCTCGGGAGCCGCTGTAGAAGACGTACGCGCCGGACGCGGGGACGCCGATCATCGCCGGGGTGCCCATGATCCCGCCGTCGGTGAACCGCGCTCCGCGCGCCTCGGCCCAGGCGGCGCGCTCCCGGCCCTCGCCGGGCGTACCGGTGGTGAGGTTGACCAGGTCCTTGCCGGTCAGGTCGATGCCCTCCAGGGTCTGGCCCACGCTCGCGTCGTCCAGCAGGCAGAGCACGACGAGGTCGCCGGCCGCCACCGCCTCGGCGGGGCTCGCGGCGACGCAGGCGCCTTCGGCGGCGAGGGCCGCGGCCTTGGCGGGCGTGCGGTTCCAGACGGTGAGGGGGTGCCCGGCGGCGAGCCAGGTGCGGGCCAGCGTGGTGCCCATGTCGCCGAGGCCGAGGAGGACGAGCGGACGCTTCGGAACGTTGTCGTAGGTCATGGCGTTGAGCCTGGTGGCAGGACGTGAGGCGCTCAAGTACGCACTTGGGAGTGGGTGGTTACCCCCAGGTGAGCGAGCAGGTGGGGAAGGGGTGCGCGATGCAGGTGGCGCGGAGACCGGGGGCGGACCACTGCGGTGTGGCAGCGGCGATGGCCGTGATCGACGGCAAATGGAAGGTCTCGCTCCTTTGGGAGCTGGAGCAGCGGCCGCGCCGCTTCGGGGAACTGCGCCGACTCGTTCCGGGCATCTCGGAGAAGGTGCTCGCGGCCCAGCTGCGCGAGCTGGAGACGGACGGCATCGTCCACCGTGAGGTGTACGACGAGGTTCCGCCCCGCGTGGAGTACTCGCTGACCCCGCTGGGCCGGGAGCTGAACACGGCGCTGACGTCGCTCGGCGCATGGGGCACCAAGCACCGTCTCCCGGCACCGGCCTGACCGGCAGGACCCCCCCGGAGCCGGCCTGTCGGCCGGGTCAGGCCGGGGTCTGGGCGCGGGGTTCCACCCAGAGGGCCTCGGCGAGGGCGCACAGCTCGCCGTCGGCGGTGGCCAGGGCGGTGCCCACGCGGTACTTGCGGCCCTCGCTGCCCAGCAGCCAGGCGTACGAGACGAGGCCCCCGCCCACCGGCACCGGCCGTAGCAGCCGCGCGGTCAGGGCGGCGGTGACCGCACCGGCCCGCCGGTCGTCGAGCAGCCGGCCGGCCGCGTTGCCCGGGCAGTCCAGGGCGCCCCACACCAGCTCGGGCGGCAACAGCCCGTCCGCGTCGCCGAGTCCGGGACCGGGGGTCCAGGCGGCGGCGACCACCGTGCTGCCGGGCCCCCGGCCGCAGTGCAGCCGCAGTCCGGTGTCGGGCGTGCGGTGCAGGCCGCAGCCGAAACAGTCGACCATCCCGTCCGGCGGAGCGGCCCGGTACGCGTCGGCCGCCGCCGACGCCTGCTCCCAGGTGGGGGCCGCGGGAGCCTCCACGGCCGGTTCGGCGGGGCTCGCCGCCGCCAGCAGCAGCTCGCCGTCCACCAGCTCCACGCCGCCGCCGGCCGTCGGGACGAGCCGGACCGGGGCCTGCGTGGGCACCGGCCGGCGGAAGTCCACCCGTACGGTCTTCGCGGCGGCCCGCGCGGCCAGCACCCCGGCCACGTAGCCGCCGAAGGCCACCCCGGGATATCCGCTGAGGTGGGCCGGAACCGTGATCGTCTCGAAGTCGGTCATGACCGCCACCTCATCACACGGGCCGTCCGCGGCACAGGGTCCGGCCCGGGAGGCCCGCAACTATCGCGGCCGCCCGTTCGTCCTCCATCCTGGAGGAGCGCACCGCGCGCAGGGGTTTCGGAGGTGGTCGGATGGCCGAACAGCCTGGGGGGCAGCCGTACCCGGTCCGCCCGCAGCAGCAGCCGTACGGGCAGCCGTGGCAGTCCGCGCAGACGCCGCAGTCCGCGATGCGGGCCTCGCACACCGACCGCGACCGGACGGTGGACGTGCTCAAGGCCGCCTACGCGGAGGGCCGGCTCACCCGGGAGGAGTACGGGCAGCGCTTCGACGCGGTGTACCAGGCGCAGACGTACGGCCGGCTCGCGCAGCTGGTCGCGGACCTGCCGGCCGGGCCGATGGCGGTTCCCTTCGGTGCGGCGGTGCCCGTGCTGCCGGCCGCCTACGGGCCACCGCCGATGCCGATGCCGATGCCCGTGCCGCAGCGCCCGGTCAACGGGATGGCGATCGCCTCGCTCGCGCTTGGCGTGCTGAGCCTGCCGACGCTCGGCGTCGCGGGCCTCGGCGCCGTGATCACCGGGCACATCGCCAAGGCGCAGATCCGCGCCCGCGGTGACGAGGGCACCGCTCCCGCGACGATCGGACTGGTGCTCGGCTGGCTGTCGTTGGGAGGCTGGGCGCTGCTCGTCGTCCTCGCCGGATTCGGCGTCCTCGACTGACGGCGGGCGGACGAGGGCGGACAAGGGGCGGACAAAGGGCGGCGGCGGGCCGGCGGCGGGCCGGTTGCGCCGCCGGCCCGTCAGGCGCCGACGTCCGCCGTCACGACGGAGGACGTGCGGTCGTCCGCCTCGGCCAGCAGTGCGCCGCCCGGGGCCCAGAGCGCGGCGCGGCCGCAGCCGGTCCACGGGCCCGCCCGGGCCACCGGGTTGGCGAGGGCGACGGAAAGGCCCGGCTCCTCGGCGAGCCCGG
>NZ_JBHYVA010000724.1:0-4225 GCF_042750055.1 Streptomyces sp. NPDC059456 | reverse complement strand
CGCGCCCCCGCGGGGGTTTTGGGCCCCCCCCGCCCCGGCACTCGCCGCCCCCCGCGCCGCCGCGGCCCGCCCCGCAGCGCGGCCCGGCCCGCGGCACCGCCCGGGCGGGCAGGACCCCTCACCCCCGATTCACGCGGGATTCACGTACCGGGGCCACCGTGGAGGGATGGCCCTCACGCGACGTGAACTCCTGGCGAGCGGCGCGAGCACCGCCGCCGCAGCCACCGCCCCGCACGTCTCCGCCCCCACCCCGGACACCCGCGTCCTGCGCGGCACCATCCCGGCGGGCGCCCCGGACTACGTCGAGGTACCGCTCGACGTACCGCCCGGCGTCCGCGAGTTGGGGGTGTCCTACACGTACGGGAAACCGCCCGTACCGCCCGGCACCCCGGGCAACGCCCTCGACATCGGCATCTTCGACCAGCACGGCACCGCCCTCGGCGGCCGCGGCTTCCGCGGCTGGTCCGGCGGCGCCCGCAGCGAGTTCTTCCTGCGCTCCGACGACGCCACCCCCGGCTACCTGCCCGGCCCGGTCGGCGCCGGCCGCTGGCACCTGCTGCTGGGCCCGTACACCGTGGCCCCGCAGGGACTCCCGTACGAGATCACCGCACGGTTCACCTTCGGGACGCCGGGCCCCGCACCCCGCCCCGCGTACCCGCCCCTGCGGGCCCGGGGCCGCGGCCGGGCCTGGTACCGCGGCGACTGCCACGTCCACTCCGTGCACTCCGACGGGCGGCGCACCCCGGCCGAGATCGCGGTCCTGGCCCGCGAGGCGGGCCTGGACTTCATCAACTCCTCGGAGCACAACACCCACAGCGCGCACGCCGCCTGGGCCGACGCGGTCCCGCCGGACCTGCTGGTCCTGACCGGCGAGGAGATCACCACCCGCACCGGGCACGTCCTGGCCGTCGGCACCGACCCGGGCACCTTCGTCGACTGGCGCTACCGGGCGCGCGAAGGCCGCTTCGGCCGGTTCGCCCGTACGATCCGCAGCGCGGGCGGCCTCGTCGTGCCCGCCCACCCGCACGCCACCTGCATCGGCTGCGCCTGGAAGTTCGGCTTCGGCGAGGCCGACGCCGTGGAGGTGTGGAACGGCCCCTGGACCCCGGACGACGAGGTCTCCCTGGCCTCCTGGGACGCCACCCTGCGCGGCGCCGACGCAGAGCGGTGGCTGCCGGCCGTGGCGAACAGCGACTTCCACCGGGACCCGGACCGCATCGGCGGCCCCCAGACCGCGGTCCTCGCCGAGGACCTCACCCGGCAGGCCGTCCTCGCCGGGCTGCGTGCCGGCCGGGCCTACGGCGCGGAATCCGCACGGGTGACGGTCGCCTTCGAGGCGGTCGGCGGGCGCGGGGAACACGCCGGCATCGGCGAGTGCCTGCGGGTCGCCCCCGACGCGGACGTGCTGGTCCGGCTCACGGTCACGGGCGTCCCGGACGGCGAACTGCGGCTGATCACCGACCAGGGCCAGGCCGTCACGGCTCCGGCCGGTGCCACCCTGGAGTGGCACACCACGCCCGCGCGCTCGGCCTACGTCCGGGCCGAGGCCCGCCATCCCGCCACGGCGCCGCCGCTCCCGGGCGCCCTGGCGGCGTTCACGAACCCGGTGTGGCTCCCCGTCGGCTGAGCCGGCGGGGAGGGGTGCGGAGCGGCGGGGAGGTCAGGAGGCCGGCTTCGCGTAGGTGCCGTAGCCGGTCCAGTCGAGGGCGACGCACGGCTCGTCGCCCAGGACCCAGGCGTCGTGCCCCGGATCGATCTGCATGAAGTCGCCGGGGCCGTACTCCTCGCTGGCCCCGTCGTCCATGACGACCTTGATGCGGCCGCTCACCACGTATCCCGTGTGCGCCGCCTGGCAGCTGTCCGTGCCGGCCAGCGGCTTGATGTGCTCCGACCAGCGCCAGCCCGGTTCGAAGACCGCGCGGCCCACCGTGCCGCCCCCGGTCTCGATGACGTCGAGCCTGCCCTTGCCGTCTTGGAACGGACGGGTCTCGTCCGCCTGGTCGAAGCTCCTGCGCACGATCCCGGCCATGCCGCATCGCCTCCCGCGGAGAAGAGCCCCGAGTGCACTCCTCACTCTACGCTCGGGCGAACCGGCCATCACCCCCGCGCACGGCCCGTGAAACCCCCGCGGGGACCTGCCGTTCAGCCCCGCAGCGAACGCCCGAAGCCGGAGGCGAGCGGCATCCGCAGCCCCAGCGGCGGCGGCGCCGCCAGCGCGTCCGTCACCGGCCGCGAATACCGGCCCGAGAACATCGCCCCCAGGACGAAATCCACGGACAGCGCCACGACTTCCGCCTGGAACTCGCGCAGCCGGTGCCCGTCCGAGTGCACCTCGAACCGGCACGTGGAGCGGTTCGCCTTCTTCGCCCGCGCCGCCAGCCGAAACGATGCTTCGGGATCGCTGCTCGCGTCGTTCGTCCCGTGCACGATCAGCACCTGCCGCCCCGACAGCTGTTTCACCGGTTCCGGGGAGTCCGCCGCGCTCACCTCGCCTAAGGAAGGGGCGAGCGCGAGCACCGAGTTGACGGCGTCGTGGCCCGCGGCCCGCAGCGCGGCCCGGCCGCCCGCGTCGTACCCGGCCAGGCACACCGGCACGTCCCCGTACCTGCGCAGCACCTCGTCCGCCGCCCACCGGGCGTCGTCCTCGCGGCAGGCCCCCCTGGTGTGCAGCACCGTGTGCGCCACCAGGCCGTCCGCCCCGCCCGCCCGGACCAGGGCCCGCGCGAGCGGGCGCACCGGACCGGGGGACCATCTGGACGCCCCGGGGAGCAGGAGGACCACTCCGTTGACCGTGCTGCCCGTCGACTGAGAGCCGTTCGCGCCGGCCGCCCGCCCCAGGCGGGCCCCGCGCGCCGGCGGCGCATGCTGTGCCATGGCGGAACAGTCTCAGACTGACAGGTGTACGCGACCCGTCCGTACGGTCTCTGTTACGTATCGACGCCCGTCGCCACCGCGCGGCTCTACGCGCGTAGGAGTAGAGTGCCCGGATGACGAGCGAGACTCCCAACCTGCCGACCCCGGACCAGATCCGCCGCTCCCCGAAGGTGCTGCTCCACGACCACCTCGACGGCGGACTGCGGCCCGGGACCATCATCGAGCTGGCCCGCGAGGTCGGTTACGAGAACCTCCCCGAGACCGACGCCGACAAGCTCGGGATCTGGTTCCTGGAAGCCGCCGACTCCGGCTCCCTGCCGCGCTACCTGGAGACGTTCGCGCACACGTGCGCCGTCATGCAGACGAAGGCGGCCCTGTTCCGGGTCGCCGCCGAGTGCGCCGAGGACCTGGCCGAGGACGGCGTCGTGTACGCCGAGATCCGCTACGCCCCCGAGCAGCACCTGGAAGCCGGCCTGACCCTCGAAGAGGTCGTCGAGGCGGTCAACGACGGCTTCCGCGAGGGCGAGCGCCGCGCCAGGGCCAACGGCCACCGCATCCGCGTCGGCGCCCTGCTCACCGCGATGCGCCACGCCGCCCGTGCGCTGGAGATCGCCGAGCTGGCCAACCGCTACCGGGACAACGGCGTGGTCGGCTTCGACATCGCCGGAGCCGAGGCCGGGTTCCCTCCCACCCGCCACCTGGACGCGTTCGAGTACCTCAAGCGCGAGAACAACCACTTCACCATCCACGCGGGCGAGGCCTTCGGCCTGCCGTCGATCTGGCAGGCCCTGCAGTGGTGCGGTGCCGACCGCCTGGGCCACGGCGTGAAGATCATCGATGACATCGAGGTCGCCGCCGACGGTTCGGTGAAGCTGGGCCGGCTGGCCTCGTACGTCCGGGACAAGCGCATCCCCCTGGAGATGTGCCCCACCTCGAACCTGCAGACCGCCGCGGCCGCCTCGTACGCCGAGCACCCGATCGGTCTGCTGCGGAAGCTGCACTTCAGGCTGACGGTCAACACCGACAACCGCCTGATGAGCGGCACCAGCATGAGCCGCGAGTTCGAGCACCTGGTCGACGCCTTCGGCTACACGCTCGACGACATGCAGTGGTTCACGGTCAATGCGATGAAGTCCGCGTTCATTCCTTTCGATGAACGACTGGCCATGATCAACGAGGTCATCAAGCCCGGTTATGCGGAGCTGAAGTCGGAATGGCTGTTCCAGCAGACCGCTTCGACCAGCGGTTCCGTGTCGGCCTAGGTCAGTACATGACATAAGGAAGGGGGCCCGGTCTGAAAAAAGACCGGGGGGGTTTTAAGTTTGAGTTTTTTTTTGTGTGGGTGTGTGTT
>NZ_JBHYVA010000723.1:0-4253 GCF_042750055.1 Streptomyces sp. NPDC059456 | reverse complement strand
CCGTCCCCATGGATCCGGCGTCCCGCCGGATCCGGTACGGCTTCCAAGTATCCGAGCAGGACGTCCCGTTGCGCCTCGATCAGCGCGCGGGTGCCGCGCAGGTACTCCAGGACCGCCTGCTGACGCGGGTCCTGCATCGCCGCATCGAACGCGGCGCCGGCCGCAGGTGCCGCGAACGGATCAGGCGCCGCGGGCAGCCCGGCACCGGGCTCGGCCGCAGGCACGGCCGGCACGGCGGGCACGGCGGGCACGGCAGGAACGGCGGACAGCGGTGCGGCGGGCGGCAGGGGCGGAGCGGCCGGTGCGGTGCCCGGCGCCGCGGTCGCCGCAGGGGCGGGGTCCGGCACGGGGGACGGGACGCGACGGGGCGGTTGGAGGCCGCCCGCGATCGGGGTGCCCGCCGAGGTGCGGACCAGATGGCCGTCCACCAGCCAGCCGGGGCGGCGCGGGGCCCGCTCCGGGAGGCGGGCCGTGCGCCCGCGGAACAGCGCCTCCGGGCTGACCGGCACGCCGGCCGCGGCGAGTTCGGCCAGCGCCGAGACCAGCCGGACCAGCCCGTGCTCGCCCGGCACGTCCACCGGGACCACGGTGTGCGGCCGGTCGCGCAGGATCCGGGCCACCAGGCCCGAGAGGACCCGCCCGGGCCCCGCCTCCACGAACGTCCGTACTCCGGCCGCGTACATGGCCTCCACCTGGTCCGTGAACCGGACCGGCTCCGCGACCTGGCGGGCCAGCAGCGCTCGTACGGCATCGGCACCGGCCGGGTACGGGGCGGCCGTCGTGTTCGACCAGACCGGGACGGCCGCGTCGGCCACCGCCGTCCCGGCCAGCTCCGCCGCCAGGGCGGCCGCCGCACCGGCGACCACCGGACTGTGGAACGCGCAGGCCACCGGCAGGGGCTGCGCGGTGAATCCCGCCGCGCGGAGCGCTTCCACGGCCAGCGTGACCGCGGCCGTCGGCCCCGAGATCGCGCACTGGCCCGGGGCGTTGTGGTTCGCCACCACGCATCCGGCGCGGACGGCGATCTCGCGGATCTCCTCCGGTGCGGCCGACACCGCCGCCATGGAACCCGGGTCGTCCCCGGCCGCGGCGAGGATCGCCCCGGCGCGGCGCGCGCTCAGCCGCAGCAGGCTCTGCGTGTCGTACGCCCCCGCCGCCCACAGGGCGGTGAGCTCCCCGTACGAATGCCCGGCCACGTGGTCCGGCCGCACGCCCAGCCGCCCCAGCAGCAGATGGGCCGCCGCCCCCGCCAGGCCGAGGGCCGGCTGGGCCACCCGGGTGTCGGTGACCGCCGCCCGCTGCGCCGCCCGCTCCTGCGCCGTGAAGGCCGCTGGCGGGAACACCGCCGAGACCACCGCTGCGGGGGCCCCGTCCAGCAGGCCCCGCAGCGCGGGGAAGGCCGTGTACAACTCGCCCAGCATGCGCACGTGTTGGCTGCCCTGCCCGGGGAACAGGAACGCGATCCGGCCCGGGTCCGCCGACTCCTCCCGTACGTGGACCCCCTCGCCCGCGGTGAACGCCCGGGCCCGCTCCAGCCGGGCCGCGAGCTCGTCCAGGTCGCCGGCCACGACCGCCACCCGGACCGGGCCGCGGTCGGCGCACACCTCGGCGGCCAGATCCCGCAGCGCCCACGGCCGTCCGGCGGTGTCGTTCTCCTCCAGCCGGGCCGCGAGCCGGGCCATGGCCCGCCCCGCCGCCCGCCGGTCCGCGCCGCGGAAGCAGAACAGTTCGGCGGGCCAGTCCTCCCGGCCCTGCTCCGGCTCCTCGGCGCCCGCGTAACCGGTCAGCACGGCGTGGTAGTTGGTGCCGCCGAAGCCGAACGCGCTCACCCCGGCGATCCGCCGCTGCGGGGGCACCGCCCACGGCCGGGCCTCGGTGTCGAAGACGAAGGGGCTGGTGCCGGCCCGCCAGGCCGGGTTCGGCCGGTCGATGTGCAGGGTGGGCGGCCGGACCCCCGCGTGCACCGCCCGGGCCGCCTTGATCAGCCCGGCCAGGCCCGCCGCGCACTTGGTGTGCCCGAGCTGCGATTTCACCGAGCCCAGTGCACACGAACCCACCGCGGCTCCGGCGGCCGTGAACACCTCGCTCAGCACACCGAGTTCGGTGCTGTCGCCGACGACCGTGCCCGTGCCGTGCGCCTCGACCAGCCCCACCTCGCGCGGGGAGACGCCCGCCCGCGCATAGGCCCGCTCCAGGGCCCGCCGCTGGCCTTCCGGGCGCGGCGCCGTCAGCCCGAGGGAGCGGCCGTCGCTCGACGCCCCCACCGCCTTGATCACCGCGTAGACGCGGTCGCCGTCCCGCTCCGCGTCTGCCAGTCGCTTCAGGACCAGCGCGCCCACTCCCTCGCCGAGCGCGATCCCGTCGGCCGCGGCGTCGAAGGGCCGGCAGCGACCGCCGGGCGACAGGGCGCGCACCGAGGCGAACAGCAGGTAGTCGTTGATCCCGTTGTGGACGTCGGCGCCCCCGCACACCACCATGTCGCTGTCCCCGTCGCGCAGTTGCCGGCAGGCCAGGTCGAGGGCGGCGAGCGAGGACGCGCACGCGGCGTCGACCGTGCAGTTCGCGCCGCCGAGGTCGAGCCGGTTGGCCACCCGGCCCGCGATCACGTTGGCGAGGATCCCGGGGAAGGAGTCCTCGGTCAGCCGGGGCAGCTGCTCGTCCAGGGCGGGCGGCAGCTCCCCGAGGTAGGCGGGGTGCAGCGCCCGCAGCCCGTACGCGCCCGCCAGTTCGGTCCCGGCCTCCGCCCCGAAGACCACCGAGGTCCGGGAACGGTCGAACTCCCGCTCCCTGCCGTAGCCGGCATCGCCGAGGGCCCGCGCCGAGATCTCCAGGGCCAGCAGCTGCACCGGCTCGATCCCGGCCAGTGAGGACGGCGGGATGCCGTGCGCGAGGGCGTCGAAGGGGACGGGGTCCAGGAAGCCGCCCCAGCGCGAGGGGGTCCGCTCGCCGGCCCGCGCCGGATCGGTGTCGTAGTACAGCGCGGGGTCCCAGCGCTCGGCCGGGACCTCGCGCACCGCGTCGCCCCCGGCCAGGATCTGCGCCCAGTACGCGGGGAGGTCGGGTGCCCCCGGGTAGGCGCAGGCCATCCCGACGATGGCGACGTCGAGCGGGTCGGCCCCGCCCGGGGCGGGCGCCCCGGGGCCGGGGACGGCGAGTTCGCCGGCCCGCCGCTCCAGCAGCTCCGTGGCCGCCTCGGTCACCTGGGCGTGCAGGGCGGCCACCGTCGTGGTGCCGCTGCGCAGCGTGGCGGCCTGGCCCAGCATGAACAGGCCGTCCGCGTACTGCCGTTCCTCGTCGACCGGCTCCAGCGCCGCCGCGCCGCGGCGCAGTCCCTTGCTGGCGATCCGCAGCCGTCCCAGGTTCAGCCGTTCCAGCTCCTCCCACATCTCGCGCGGCTCGGTCCCGCTCCGCACGAGCCGCTGCCGGGTCTCCTCGAAGGTGCGGGCGTAGGGTGTGTCCGCGCAGCGCGTGGCATGGCCCGGGGCGGTGTGCAGCAGCACGGTCTCCGAGCAGTCCACGGCCGCCCGTTGGAACCGGGGCGTGACCGCGCCGGCCGCCACGGCCTCCTCGGTGAACAGATAGGCCGTGCCCATCAGTACGCCGATCCGGGCACCGCGTTCGGCCAGCGGGGCGGCCGCCGCGACCGCCATCGCGGCGGAGCGCGCGTCGTGGATGCCGCCCGCGAACAGCACGTCCAGGGCGCCCGGTTCGGGGCAGCCGAGCAGCAGCTCGACCTGCTCCTCCCACAGTGGGAACGAGGCGCGCGGTCCGACGTGGCCGCCGCATTCCATCCCCTCGAACACGAACCGCCGCGCCCCCTCGGCGAGATACCGCTCCAGCAAGCCGGGCGAGGGCACGTGCAGATGGGTCAGGGTTCCCGCGGCCTCCAGCGGGGCCGCCTGCGCCGGGGTGCCGCCGGCGATGATCGCGTACGGCGGCCTGACGCCGGCCACGGCCGCCAGTTGCTCGCGCCGCAGCTCGGGCGGGGCGAAGCCGAGCAGGCCCACGCCCCAGGGCCGGTCCCCGAGCCGCTCGGCGGTCCGGGCCAGCAGCCGGCGTACGTCCGGCCCCTCCATCACCGCGAGCGCCAGGTACGGGACGCCGCCGGCGGCGGCCACCGCCTCGGCGAAGGCGGCCTGGTCGCTGACCCGGGTCATCGGGCCCTGGGCGACGGGCCGGGGCCGCAGGAGCGGGCGGGTAATAACAAAAGACGCTGCCGACGCAAAAGAGAGTGTATATCACGGTGGTCGCAG
>NZ_JBHYVA010000722.1:0-4258 GCF_042750055.1 Streptomyces sp. NPDC059456 | reverse complement strand
CATGGGAGGCAGGGGGTCGGAGTTTATTATTTTATTCGGGGGGGCGGGGCGGCGACGTGGGGAGGGGCGGCGACGTGGGGATGGGCGGCGACGTGGGGAGGGGGAGCGGGAGGACCGGGAGGACCGGCAGGGGGGGACGGAGAGCGTGGCGGTGGCCGGCGCTTCGGAGCGCGGGCGGCCTCGCGGTGGCGTTTCCCGCCCTTGCGGTGCCGGCCGGTTGCGGTTCGCACGACCGGGCGGCTGAACAGGAACCAGATCCTGCCCAAGCCGCCCGGGAAGCGCAAGGGTTCACGGTTCAGTCGCCGAGGACCGCCTCCAGGTCGATCCGCGCGAGGCGCTCGGGGTCCGTGAGGATGTCGAGCGCGACGACCTTCCCGTCCTCGACGGTGAACGCCATGACCGACAGGGGCTTGCCGTCGGCCATCGCGAGCACACCGGGAAGGCCGTTGACGAGGACCGGATGGGCCGCCGCGGCGAACCGGGCGAAGGTGATCGCCTGCGAGGCGACCTGCGCCGCCCCGCGCCGGACGGCGCCGGGGCGCGGCGCGCCGCCGTCGGAGCGGGCGACGATCCCGGGGTCCAGGAGGTCGACGAGTGCATCGAGGTCCCCGCCGCGCGAGGCGGTGAGGAACGCGTCGACGACTTCGCGGGTGCGCACCAGGTCGCCGTCGGGGGTGGGCGCGGCGTCCTGGACCCGGCGGCGGGCGCGGCTGGCGAGCTGCCGGGTGGAGGCGGCGGTACGGCCGAGGAGCGGGGCGATCTCGTCGAAGGGGACGGCGAACAGGTCGTGCAGGACGAAGGCGAGCCGCTCGGCGGGGGCCAGCGCGTCCAGGACGACCAGCAGGGCGATGCCCACGGAGTCGGCGACGAGTGCCTCGTGCTCCGGATCGAGGCCGGCGATCCCGGTGACCACCGGGTCGGGCAGCCGGACGTACCCCTCCCGGTCGTACAGCGGGTCCTCGCGCCGTGAGGTGCGCGACCTCAGCATGTCGAGGCACACCCGGCCGACCACCGTCGTGAGCCAGCCGCCCAGGTTCTCCACGGCGCCGGCGTCCGAGCGGCTGAGCTTGAGCCACGCCTCCTGCACGGCGTCCTCGGACTCGCTCAGCGAGCCCAGCATCCGGTAGGCCACGGCCCGCAGGTGCGGCCGGTGCTCCTCGAACCTCCGGGCCAGGGTGTCCTGCTCGCTCACCTGTCACGTCCTCGCGTCGTGATCGTCGGTACACGACGCAACGTTAACGGGACGGCCCTCCCCGGAGTCCACATCATGGACAACTACGCTCAGGACATGAACGCTGAAGCCGCCGACGCGCTCGCCGCCGTGAAAGACGCCGACCGCAAGCATGTCTTCCACTCCTGGTCCGCGCAGGAGCTCATCGACCCGCTCGCCGTGGCCGGGGCCGAGGGCTCGTACTTCTGGGACTACCAGGGCAACCGCTACCTCGACTTCTCCAGCGCCCTCGTCTACACGAACATCGGCTACCAGCACCCCAGGGTGACGGCGGCCATCCAGGAGCAGGCGGCCGAGCTCTGCACCGTCGCGCCCGGCTTCGCCGTCGACGTCCGCTCGGAGGCGGCCCGGCTGATCGCCGAGCGCACCCCCGGCGACCTCGACAAGATCTTCTTCACCAACGCGGGTGCCGAGGCCGTCGAGAACGCCGTACGGATGGCCCGGCTGCACACCGGCCGGCCCAAGGTGATGTCCGCGTACCGCTCGTACCACGGGGCGACGTCCACCGCGATCAACCTGACCGGTGACGCCCGCCGCTTCGGCAACGACAGCGCGACCGCCGGCGTCGTGCACTTCTGGGGGCCCTTCGCCTACCGCTCGCCCTTCTACGCGGCCACGGAGGCCGAGGAGTGCGAGCGCGCCCTGCGCCACCTCGAGGACACGATCGTCTTCGAGGGCCCGCAGTCCATCGCCGCGATCATCCTGGAGACCGTCGGCGGCGCTCCGGGCGTGCTCGTGCACCCCGACGGCTACCTGGCGGGCGTCCGCGAGCTCTGCGACCGCTTCGGGATCGTCTTCATCCTCGACGAGATCATGGTCGGCTTCGGCCGCACCGGGCGGTGGTTCGCGTCCGAGCACTGGGGCGTCACCCCCGACCTGATCTGCTTCGCCAAGGGCGTGACCAGCGGATACATCCCGCTCGGCGGGGTCGCCATCTCGGCCGCCATCGCCGAGACCTTCGCCCGCCGGCCCTACCCGGGCGGGCTGACGTACTCCGGGCACGTCCTGGCCTGCGCCGCCGCCGTGGCGACGATCAACGTCATGGAGGAGGAGGGCATCGTCGAGCAGTCCGCCCGCACCGGCACGGAGCTGCTGGGCCCCGGCCTGCGCGCCCTCGCCGAGAAGCACCCCTCGGTCGGGGAGGTCCGCGGCCTGGGCACGTTCTGGGCCCTGGAGCTCGTACGGGACCGGCGCACGCGCGAGCCGCTCGTCCCGTACAACGCCTCCGGGGCGGACAACGCGCCGATGGCCGAGTTCGGGGCCGCCTGCAAGAAGGGCGGGCTGTGGCCGCTGATCGCCGGCAACCGCATCCACGTCGCCCCGCCCTGCAACATCGGCCCCGAGGACGTGGCCAAGGGCCTCGGGATCCTCGACGAGGCCCTGTCGGTCGCGGATACGCACACCGTCTGACCTGCACGGACGCACGGTCGCCCAATCCGTGGGTGCCGCTCTCGGAGGATCCGAGCCATCACGAACAGCACGTGAACGTGCTGAAATCCGACAGAGCACCTACGGACCGGGATGCACGTCAGTCCCGGGGCGGTCCTGTGGGACCGAACGGCGGGGAGCGGGCCGACCGCTGGACGCCGGGCGTACGGGATCCAGTCAGCCGGACTCCGTGTACCCGAAGGAAGACAGCCATGAGCAAGCACATCCTGGCGCAGAACCAGTACGGCAAGGCCGAGAACCGCATCGTCAAGGTCACCCGCAAGGGCCATGGGGGCACCTCCCGGACGGAGTCCGGGGGAGGGTCATGGCACGAGATCCGGGACCTCAACGTATCGGTCGCGCTCCGGGGCGAGTTCCGCGACGTCCACCTGACCGGCGACAACGCCAACTGCCTGCCCACCGACACCACCAAGAACACGGTGTACGCCTTCGGCAAGGAGCACGGCATCGCCTCCCCCGAGGCCTTCGGCATCCTGCTCGCGAAGCACTTCGTCTCCTCCCAGTCGCCGATCCGCGAGGCGCAGATCCGGATCGAGGAGTACGCCTGGGAGCGGATCCCGGTACCGACGCGCAAGGAGCAGCACTCCTTCGTCCGCAAGGGCCAGGAGGTGCGCACCGCGCAGATCACGTACAGCGAGACGACCGGTCTGCAGGTCATCTCGGGTCTGAAGGACCTGACCGTGATGAACTCGACGAACTCCGAGTTCCACGGCTACATCAAGGACCGGTACACGACGCTCAAGGAGGCGTACGACCGCATCCTGGCGACCAAGGTCACCGCGCGCTGGGCGCACTCGGCGCTGGCGGCCGACGACGACGCGTTCGACTGGGACCAGTCGTACAAGAAGGTCCGCAAGAACATGCTGGAGGCCTTCGCCGAGACCTACTCGTACTCGCTCCAGCAGACCCTGAACCAGATGGCCGAGCGGGTGCTCGACAACTGCCCGCGGGTCAACGAGGTGCGCCTCAACCTGCCCAACAAGCACCACTTCCTCGTCGACCTGGAGCCCTTCGGCCTGAAGAACGACAACGAGGTCTATTTCGCGGCGGACCGGATGTACGGCCTGATCGAGGGCACCGTCCACCGCGACGGCGTACAGCCGGTGATCGCGACGAGCGACTGGATCGTGGCGTAGACACGGGCGGTACCGGCAGTGCGGGCAGTACCGGTACCGCCGGCAGTACCGGCGGGACCCGGGGGCGTCCTCACGGTGCGTCCAGCGGCCGGCCGAGCTGGAGGTTCCACCGGCCGAGCCGCCCGGTGAGCGTGGTCACGGTGTCGGGCCGGACGTCCAGGCGCCAGAACGCGGCGGCCGGCAGCTCCAGCGCGTGCACGACGGCGGCGCGTACGACGGCCTGGTCGACCACCATGCGATGGGTGCCCGCGGCCAGCCCGGCGAGCACGGCGCCGACGCGGGAGATCAGCGCGGTGACGGACTCCCCGCCCGGCGGGGCGTAGTCGGGGTCGGTCAGCCAGCGGTGCACAGCGGGGGGGGGGGCGCGGGGGGGGGGGGGGGCGGGGGGGGGGCGGGGCGCGGGCGGGGCGCCGCGCCCGCGCCGCGCGCGCGCGCTGCGGGG
>NZ_JBHYVA010000721.1:0-4261 GCF_042750055.1 Streptomyces sp. NPDC059456 | reverse complement strand
AAGAGACAGCGACACCCCGGGCCCCCGCCGCCCCGGCTCCCGCCCCCGCCGCCCCGGCTCCCGCCCCGGCCGCGATCAGGCCCGTCTCGTACGCGCAGATCACCGCCTGGATCCGGTCCCGCAGCCCCAGCTTCGCCAGCACGTGCCCCACGTGCGACTTCACGGTGTGCTCGCTCACCACCAGCGCGGCCGCGATCTCCGCGTTCGACAGCCCCCGCCCCAGGTGCAGCAGCGTCTCCCGCTCCCGCGCCGTGAGCACCTCCAGCCGCTGCGCGGACAGCGCCCCCGCCGCCGGCCGCGCCGTCACCGCCGTGTACTCCTCGATCAGCCGCCGCGCCACCGAGGGCGCCAGCAGCGACTCGCCCGCCGCCACCACCCGTACCGCGTGCACCAGATCGTCGCGCCGCACGTCCTTCAGCAGGAACCCGCTCGCCCCCGCGTGCAGGGCCTCGTACACGTACTCGTCCGAGTCGAACGTCGTCAGCATCACCGTCCGGCAGGACGTCCCGGCCGAGATCGTCCGGCACGCTCCGATCCCGTCGAGCACCGGCATCCGGACGTCCAGCAGCGCCACGTCCGGCCGCAGCTCCCGCACCGCCGCCACCGCCGCCGCGCCGTCCCCGACCTCGGCGACGACCTCGATGTCCTCCTGCGCGTCCAGGATCATCGCGAAGCCGCTGCGCACCAGCTCCTGGTCGTCCGCCACCACCACACGGATCGTCAACTACCCACCTCCAGCGGCGAGGTTACTAGCACGACCCGCACCGAGAACCCCAGGCCGGCAGGGCCCGGACCGCAGTGCGCCGTACCGCCGTGCGCCGCCGCCCGCTCCCGGATCCCGATCAGCCCGTGCCCGCCGGACGCGGCCCCCGGCACCGCCCCGGCCCCCGGCACCGCCCCGGCCCCCGCCGGCGCTCCCGTCCCCGGTACGGCTCCCGGGCCCCGCCCGTCGTCCGTGACCGTCACCGTGAGCGCCCGTGGCCCGTACTCCAGCCGGACCGACACCGCCGAGGCCCCGGCATGCTTCAGCACGTTCGTCAGCGCCTCCTGCACCACCCGGTGCACCGTCGCCTCCAGCGCCGCCGGCAGCGCGCGCACCGCGCCCGTCCGTTCGTACGCGACCTGCAGCCCGCTGCCCCGGACCCGCTCCAGCAGCCCGGGCAGCTCCCCGATCCCGGGCTGCGGCGACCGCGGCGCAGCCTCGTGCGCCGCCCGGTCCGTCCGCAGGACGCCCAGCATGGTCCGCAGCTGCGCCATCGCGTCCCGTCCCGTCTCCGCGATCGCGTCGAACGCCGCCTCCGCCCGCTCCGGGGCCCGGCGCACCGCCACCGGTCCGGCCTCCGCCTGCACGATCATGATGCTGACCGCATGCGAGAGGATGTCGTGCATCTCCCGCGCTATCCGGGCCCGTTCGCGCGCCGCCGCCTGCTCCGCCTCGATCCGGTTCGCCCGCTCCAACTCGGCCGCCCGGGCCTCGACGGCCTCCGTGTACGCCTGCCGCGTGTACTGGAGCCGCCCCAGGGCGTAGGCCGCCGCGAAGACGAACAGCGCGAACAGCAGCTCCCTGGCCGTCCCGGTGTTGAGCGCCACCGAGACGAGGATCAGCACGGTCAGGGTCACGCCCATCGTGATCCGCACCCGGGCCGGGCACAGCAGCGCCATCGTGTACACGCCGATCAGCGGGGCGTACGGCAGCGGCTGGCCGGGACCGTCCAGCGCCAGCGTGTACAGCGAGCCCGCCGCGACCATCCCGAAGATCGCCGCTACGGGCGCCCGCCGCCGCCACACCAGCGGCAGATTGCCCAGCGTCGTCAGCAGGTACGCCGGCCAGGTCGCCGGGGAATCGTGCGGATCGCGGGGTACGACGAACGGAATCGTCGTCGCCACCTGGACCAGCAGCGTCAGCCCCGGGTCCCGCCACCGCGGATCCGCCCGCCGGACCCGCTCCCCCCAGGCGCGTATCACCGGGCGGACAGCCCGAGCGCGGCCCGTACGCCGGTCAGCGCGTCCACCCGGTTGGTCGTGACGGAGTCCACCCCGGCCGCGATCAGCCTGCGCATCGTCCGCGTGGTGTCCGCGGTCCACGCCGAGACCAGCAGACCCTCCTTGTGGAGGGCGTCCGTCAGCTCCCGGTCGACCAGCCCGAAGCGGTAGTTGAGCCAGGCCGGCGCCACCGCGTCGATCAGCACCCGGCGCGGGGGCGACAGCGTGGTCCACGTCAGCGCGATCTCGGCCCCCGGATCGGCGGCGCGCACGGCCAGCATGGTGTCCGCGCCCGCGCAGTAGTACGTACGGTCGCGCGCCCCGCACTCCCGCACCTGGCCGACGACCGTCCGTACGGCTTCGGCCGTCGCCCCGGGCAGGTCGATCATCACGCGGCCCGCGCCCGCCGCCGTGAGGGCCTCGCGCAGCGTCGGGACGCGCCCGCCCGTCAGCTCCTTCAGCTGCGGGGCCGTGACGGCGTCGAGCCGCACGTCATGGCCCCACAGCCGCTGGAGCGTGTCGTCGTGGAGGAGGACCGGCACCCCGTCCCGGGTCAGCCGTACGTCGATCTCGACGGCGTCGGCCCCGCGGAGGAAGGCCGAGCGGATCGAGGGCAGGGTGTTCTCACGGACACGGTAGGGATCGCCGCGGTGGCCGACGGCAGTCAGGGTGCGCATGACCGCCATTGTCGGCGCTCCCGGCGGCCGGTGGTCCGTCAGCGCGCCAGCCAGGCCTCGGTGTACGCGTCGATCTCCGCGTTGAGCCCCGCCTTGCCGGCCTCGTCCAGGAAGGAGGCCTCGACGGCGTTCTTCGCCAGCTGCGCGAGCCCGCGCTCGTCGAGGTCCAGAAGGCGCGCGGCGACCGCGTACTCGTTGTTGAGGTCGGAGCCGAACATCGGCGGGTCGTCGCTGTTGATGGTGACGAGCACCCCCGCCCGCACCATCTCCTTGACCGGGTGCCGGTCCAGGTCGGTCACGGCGCGCGTGGCGATGTTGGAGGTCGGGCAGACCTCCAGCGCGATCCGGTGCTCGGCGAGGTAGGCCAGGAGTTCCGGGTCCTGGGTGGCGCTGGTGCCGTGGCCGATGCGCTCGGCGCCCAGTTCGCGGATCGAGTCCCAGATGGTCTCCGGGCCGGTGGTCTCGCCCGCGTGCGGCACGCTGTGCAGGCCTGCGGCCCGGGCGGCGTCGAAGTACGGCTTGAACTGCGGGCGCGGGACGCCGATCTCGGGGCCGCCGAGGCCGAAGGAGACCAGGCCCTCCGGACGCAGGTCGACGGCGAGGCGCGCGGTCTCGGCGGCTGCCTCCAGGCCCGCCTCGCCCGGGATGTCGAAGCACCAGCGCAGGACGACGCCCAGTTCGGTCTCGGCGGCCTTGCGGGCGTCCTCGATGGCCTCCATGAAGGCCTTCTCGTCGATGCCGCGGCGGGTGGACGAGTACGGGGTGATGGTCAGTTCGGCGTAGCGGATGTTCTGCCGGGCCATGTCGCGGGCGACTTCGAAGGTCAGGGTGCGGACGTCGGCGGGGGTGCGGACCAGGTCGACGACCGACAGGTAGACCTCGATGAAGTGTGCGAAGTCGGTGAACGTGAAGTAGTCGGCGAGCGCCTCGGGGTCCGTGGGGACCTGGGAGTCGGGGTGGCGGGCGGCGAGTTCGGCCACGATGCGCGGGGAGGCCGAACCGACGTGGTGGACGTGGAGTTCCGCCTTGGGCAGCCCCGCGATGAAGGGGTTCAGGTCGGGCATGAAGGAGCCTCCGGGAGGACGCGGGTGCGGACAGATCGGGCTTCATCGTAGGCAGCTCCGGGACTGTCCGCGGCAGCGCATAGCATGGCCGTACGAGAGGGGGGCGCCGCATGACCGACCAGAGCCCCGAGCCGAAGGACCCGTGGGCGCCGCCGGAGCGGCCGGCGGTGGAGCTCGGGAAACCGCAGGCGACGCCGGGCGTGTCGGGTTCGCCGCCCGTGCACGACCAGCCCACGATGGCGGGGATGCCGGGAGCGGAGGGCCCGCCGGAGCGGATACCCGGGCCGGCGCCGGCGCCGGGACAGCAGCCCGCACCGACACCGCCGATGGCGGCCCCCGGGGGCGCCCCCGCCTACGGGTACCCGGCCCAGCCGGATCCCGCGGCCTACGCGTACCCCGGACCCCCGCCCGCGCAGCCGGGGGTGGGGGGGCCCCCGGGCCCCCCCCCCCCCGCCGGAGCCCGGATAACCCGCGAACCCGCCCAGCCACCCCACATGAAACGGGAAGGGTGTTAGTGGCGGGGGGGGGGGCGGAATC
>NZ_JBHYVA010000720.1:0-4279 GCF_042750055.1 Streptomyces sp. NPDC059456 | reverse complement strand
TGTGGGGGTGATCTCTGGCTCATATTAACCCCCCGCCGCCCCCCCCGTCTCGGTTGGGCGCCCGGGGGGGCCCGGCTCGCTGGACACGGGGCCTGTCGGGCCCGGCGGGAGGAGCGGTCAGGCGACCGGCTCGGAGGCCCGCTCGGCGGCCTTGTTGAAGGCGGCTCCGCTCGGGTTGCGCTTCTTGAGCACCAGGTACGAGACGCCCAGGATCAGGCCCCACAGCGGGGCGCAGTACAGCGAGACGCGGGAGTCCTTGTCGACGCCCATCATCACGATGACCATGCCGATGAAGGCCAGGGAGAACCAGCTGGTGTACGGCGCGCCGGGGGTGCGGAAGGAGGACTGGGGCAGCTCGCCCCGGTCGGCCTTGGCGCGGTAGCGGATCTGGCAGACCAGGATGACGATCCAGGCCCACATGCCGGAGATGGTGGCGAAGGAGACGACGTAGTCGAAGGCCTTGCCGGGGGCGACGTAGTTGATCCAGACACCGACGAGCATCAGCGCGGCGGAGAAGGTGGTGCCCACGAGCGGGGTGCCGGTCCTGGTGAGCTTGGTGAAGAACTTCGGGCCCTGGCCGTTGAGCGCGAGGTCGCGCAGCATGCGGCCGGTGGAGTACATGCCCGAGTTGCAGGAGGACAGGGCGGCGGTCAGCACGACGAAGTTGACGATCGCGGCGCCGACGCCCAGGCCCATCTTCTCGAAGGCGAGGACGAAGGGGCTCTCTCCGGCCTTGAAGTTGGACCACGGGATGACCGACATGATCATGATGAGTGCGCCGACGTAGAAGACGGCGATGCGCCACGGCACGGTGTTGATGGCCTTGGGCAGGGTCTTCGCCGGGTCCTTGGACTCGCCGGCGGTGACGCCGACCAGCTCGACCGCGAGGAAGGCGAACACGACGATCTGCAGGGTCATCAGCGTCTCGCCGATGCCGTTGGGGAAGAAGCCGCGGTCGTTCCACAGGTTGGACACCGAGGCGCCGGCGGCGGCGTCGGAGAAGCCGACGGTGAGGATGCCGGCGCAGATCAGGATCATGCCGACGATGGCGGTGACCTTGACCATGGAGAACCAGAACTCCAGCTCGCCGAAGAGCTTCACGGAGATCAGGTTGGCGGCGTAGAGGATGACCGTGAAGATCAGCGCGTAGGCCCACTGCGGGAAGCTGTCGTGCGTCCAGTACGACATGTACTTCGCGGCGGCGGTGACCTCGGTGATGCCGGTGACCACCCAGAAGAGCCAGTACGTCCAGCCGGTCGCGTACCCCCAGAACGGGCCGAGGAACTCCCGGGCGTAGTCCGAGAAGGAGCCCGAGACCGGGCGGTACATCAGCAGCTCGCCCAGGGCGCGCATGATGAAGAAGATGACGAGGCCGACGATGGCGTAGGCCAGGATCAGGCTCGGGCCCGCCTTCGAGATGGCCTTGCCGGCGCCCAGGAAGAGGCCGGTGCCGATGGCTCCGCCGATCGCGATCATCTGGATCTGGCGGGCTCCGAGTGCGCGGTGGTAACCCTCGCCGTCCTCGGCCGCGGCGCCCTCGCCGGGCGTCCTGTCGTGCTGCTCGACCTGCACAGAGGTCATGTCTTGGTGCGCCTTTCTCCACGCCGACCCGCGCCTGAAAGGCTGCGGATCGGGTCCTCGATCCCCCCGGATACGGATGGAGTTGCACCCGGCGGTCAGCCGGTTCAAGCGGGCCGGGGGACATGGGTGGCGCCCCGTCGGCGGTCGTGAAGATTTATCACGGGCTTATGGGTGACCGCGGCGCGGAAATGTGACGCATGGCACATGAAATTCGGGACAGAGGTCCCGAAACGCATCAGATCACCGCATCGCGGTGATCTGATCGTTATCCGGATTTGAGCGTCCGCTGAGCGAACGATCGGCGAACGACGTTCGGGACACAGACGTCCAGAAGGGGTCAGAGCGTTTCGACGAGCGTCTCCTGGAGGCCGCCGAGCCACAGGTAGGCCATCACCATCGGCTTGCGCGGATCGTCGTCCGGCAGCCGGAAGAGCATCGCGCTCTCCTCGTCCTCGGTGATGTCCAGGCGGGCCGCGATGGTCAGGCGCAGGTCGTTGAGCGCACCCAGCCAGCGCAGCGGGAGTTCACCGGTGAGCTCCAGCACCGCCGCCCCGTCGCCCCCGGGGACGAGCCCGTCCAGGCTGCGGACGACGCACAGGGCGTCCTCCCGCTTGCGGGTGCGCAGGTCGTTCTCGGTGAACCGGCGGAACTCCGCCGACCGGGCGGCGAGCTCGGCGGGGTCCACGCCCTGGTCCTCGGGGCCGGGGCCGCCGTAGGCGTCGGGGAAGAGCCGGATCAGCGCGGGGTCGGAGGGCCGCTCGGTGGGCCCCTCGTTCCCCTCGGCGAACAGCACGGCCAGCGGGTCGGCGTCCGCGTCGGGTTCGGGCGCGCCCGGGCCGATGAGCTCCAGCAGCTGGACGGCCAGCGAACGCAGGATGGAGATCTCGATCTCGTCCAGCGCGATGGCGGCGCCGCCGCCCTTCAGGGCTTCGAACATTCCGGCGGAGCGCCCCATCAGACGCGGTCCTGGGAGAGGGTCGCCCACAGGCCGTAGCCGTGCATGGCCTGCACGTCGCGCTCCATTTCCTCGCGGGTGCCGCTCGACACGACCGCCCGCCCCTTGTGGTGGACGTCGAGCATCAGCTTGTGCGCCTTGTCCTTCGAATAGCCGAAGTACGCCTGGAACACGTACGTCACGTAGCTCATGAGGTTGACCGGGTCGTTGTGCACCAGGGTCACCCAGGGAACGTCGGGTTCGGGGACCGCGAAGGTCTCTTCGGCCGACTCGGTGCGTTCGATCTCAATGGGAGCAACACTCACTTGTCCCATGCTGCCACTGTGACCGGCCGGTCGCACAAACGGGTCCCGAGATCTCGTCACTTTGACGAGATGTGCGCTAGCATCCGTGACATGAACCCTGCGGACCTGGGCCTGCCGGTGGACGTGCCGTCGACAGCGCTCTTCACGGATCATTACGAGCTCACGATGCTGCAGGCCGCCCTGGCGAACGGCACCGCCGACCGCCGCTCGGTCTTCGAGGTCTTCACCCGGCGGCTGCCCGAGGGGCGCCGCTACGGGGTGCTGGCGGGCACCGGCCGCGTCCTGGACGCGGTGGAGAACTTCCGCTTCGACAGCGCGGTGCTGGAGTTCCTGCGCGAGCGGGCCGTCGTCGACATGCGGACGCTGGACTGGCTGTCCTCGTACCGCTTCTCGGGCGACATCTGGGGCTACCCGGAGGGCGAGGTCTACTTCCCCGGCTCGCCGGTCCTGCGCGTCGAGGGCAGCTTCGCCGAGTGCGTGCTGCTGGAGACCGTGATCCTCTCGATCCTCAACCACGACTCGGCGATCG
This sequence comes from Streptomyces sp. NPDC059456, assembly GCF_042750055.1. NCBI lineage: Bacteria > Bacillati > Actinomycetota > Actinomycetes > Kitasatosporales > Streptomycetaceae > Streptomyces > Streptomyces sp. NPDC059456. The sequence goes on along the minus strand of NZ_JBHYVA010000720.1, from coordinate 909 downwards.
CGGCCGCCGCCTCCCGGATGACCTCGGCCGCCGGCGAACGGCCGCTGATCGAGATGGGCGCCCGGCGCACCCACGAGCTGGCGGCGGTGGCGGCCTCGCGGGCCGCGTACGTCGGCGGCTTCACCTCCACCTCGGACCTGGCGGCCGGCTTCCGGTACGGGATCCCCACCGTCGGGACCTCGGCGCACGCCTTCACGCTGGTGCACGACACCGAGCGGGACGCGTTCCAAGCCCAGGTGGCCTCGCTGGGCGGCGGGACGACCCTGCTCGTGGACACGTACGACGTCGCGGAGGCCGTACGGACGGCCGTCGAGGTCGCCGGGACGGGGCTGGGGGCGGTCCGGATCGACTCCGGCGACCTGCTGCTCGTCGCCCACCGGGTGCGCCACCAGCTCGACGAGCTGGGGGCGACGGGGACGCGGATCGTGGTCACCTCCGACCTCGACGAGTACGCGATCGCCTCGCTCGCGGCGGCCCCGGTGGACGCCTACGGGGTCGGCACGCAGCTCGTGACGGGCAGCGGGCACCCGACGTGCTCGATGGTCTACAAGCTGGTGGCGCGGGCGGCGTCCGCGGACCCGAAGGCCCCGCTGGTGCCGGTCGCGAAGAAGTCCTCCGGCGGCAAGACCTCGATCGGTGGCCGCAAGTGGGCGGCGCGGCGGCTGGACGCGGAGGGCGTCGCGGAGGCGGAGGTCGTGGGCACCGGGCCCGTCCCCTCGGCCCTGGCCGACCACCAGCTGCTGATCCAGCTGGTCAAGGCCGGTGAGGTCGTCGCCCGCGAGCCGCTGGAGGCGGCCCGCGACCGGCACCGGGCCGCCCGCGAGGGGCTGCCCCTCTCGGCGACGCAGCTCTCGCGCGGCGAGGCCGTGCTCCCGACCGAATACGCGTAGCGGGGTTGCCGGGCCCCCG
>NZ_JBHYVA010000719.1:2451-4282 GCF_042750055.1 Streptomyces sp. NPDC059456 | reverse complement strand
GTGCTCGGGCGCGGATGCGTGATGGTGTAGACCACCGCCCCGGGCCGGGGCGCCGGGGTCGGGGCCCGGGTGGCCGGCTGGGACGAGCTGAAGGACGTGCCGCGCCTGTCGCTGTTCGCCTGGAAGCGGCTCCCCGACCTCGAACTGGTCCGCACCGGCCGGATCACCCCGGGCGAACTCCACCCGCTCGTCGCCGAGGCGCTGTTCCCGCGCAGCGGCCCCGCCGCCGGTCCGCCCGGCCCCGCCGAAGCGGTGCCCGTACGCGTGCGCTGCCGGGGGGAGTGGCACGAGGTCCAGTCCCGGGGCGGGGTGCTCGACCTGCTCCCGCACAGCGCCGAGGAGCAGCAGCGCGAGCGCGCCATGCGGGCGTTCGGCGGAGCGATCCAGGGCTGCTTCGCCGTGCAGCAGATCTGGACCACCGGTGAAGGACGGCTGCCGCGCGCCCTGCGGGCGCAGCGGCGCGAGCTGTTCCTGCGCGCCCAGCACGGGGACACCCCCGGCGTCGTGACCCTCCTCGACGCGGGCACGGACCCCCGGGTCCGGGACGCCCGCGGGTACACGCTGCTGCACCAGCTCCACCTCCTCGACCACGAAGCCCTGCTGCCGCGGCTGCTGGCGGCGGGCCTCGACCTGGAGGCCCGGACCAAGTCCGGCCTCACGCCGCTGCAGATCGCGGTCCAGTTCGGGGGGTCCGCCGGCCTGGTCCGGGCGTTCGTCGCGGCCGGCAGCCGGATCGACGTCCTCGACGAGGCGGACCTGTCGCTGGACCAGGTGATCCGCCGCTACAAGCGCGCCGACCTGGGCTTCCTGCGCCGCCGGGTGGAGGAGGAGTTCCCGGACATCGGCTCCGAGTGGTTCGACGAGTACATGGAAGAGCGCGAGTCCGACGAGGGCGACGGGGCCGACGACGTCGACTCCGTGTGGTTCGGCATGGAAGAGCCCCGGTTCGACGAGCCGTACGACGAGGAGGACGGCGCATGAGCGAGCGGCCGCAGCCGTCGGGGGCCCTGGCGGCCGCCGACGCCCTGGGCGCCCGGCTCCGCGCCACCCGCACGGAGCCCGCGACCAACCCCCAGCTCGAAGCGCTGGCCCTCGCGGTGACGGCCAACCAGCCCGTCCTGCTGTGGGGCGAGCCGGGCATCGGCAAGTCCGCCGGCATGCAGCAGCTCGCCACCGCACTCGGCGTCGGGCTGGAAACGGTCATCGCCAGCGTCCACGAGCCCTCCGACTTCGCCGGTCTGCCCATCGTCGGTGACGACCCCGCCACCACCGGCGTGCCCATGGCCCCGCCGGACTGGGCGGTACGCCTCGCCCGCACCGGACACGGACTGCTGTTCTTCGACGAACTGTCCTCCGCCCCGCCCGCCGTGCAGGCCGCCCTGCTGCGCGTGGTCCTGGAACGCCGGATCGGCAGCCTCGTGCTGCCCGAGTCGGTACGGATCGTCGCCGCGGCCAATCCGCCGTCCAGCGCGGCCGACGGCTGGCACCTCAGCCCGCCGCTGGCCAACCGCTTCGTCCACCTCGACTGGACCCACAGCCCGCGCACCGTGGCCCGCGGCCTGGCCGGCACCTGGCCCGAGGTGGCCCTCCCGGCCGTCGACCCCGCCCGTGCCTCCGGGGCCGTGGCCCGCGCCCGCGGCGTGATCTCCGGCTTCCTCACCGCCCGGCCGGGCCTGGTCCACCACATGCCGAACGAGGCCGAGGGCCGCGGCCGCGCCTGGCCCTCCCCGCGGACCTGGGAGATGGCGCTGCGCCTGCTGGCCACCGGGTACGCGTCCGGCGCCGGCGGGGGCGGCCAGGCCCCCGCGCCCCCCCGCCCCCGAGAGTTATA
>NZ_JBHYVA010000719.1:0-2441 GCF_042750055.1 Streptomyces sp. NPDC059456 | reverse complement strand
GACGTGTGTGTGGGGGGCGCGCCGGGGGCCCCCGGGTTACGCGGCGGGCGCCGGCGGGGCGGCCGTGGCCGCCGCGCTCCCCGGCGCCGTCGGCGACGCCGCCGGGATCGAGCTGCTCTCGTACGTGGAACACCTCGACCTGCCCGATCCGGACCGGGTGCTCGCCGACCCGGACGCCTTCGCCCTGCCCGAACGCGGCGACCGGCAGCTGGCCTTCCTGATCGCCGTCGTCGCGGCCGTCCAGGGCGAGCTCACCCGCCCCCGCTGGGAGGCCGGCTGGGCGGTCCTCGCCAAGGCCGTGGAGGCGGGCGTGCCCGACGTGGCCGCGCGCGCGGCGGCCGACCTGGCCGCCATGCGCGACCTCGACTGGCCCGTGCCCGCCGGGATCGACGCGTTCGTCGAACTCCTCCGGCTCTCCGGCGCCCTGCCGGGCGGCGGCTGACCGGCCGGTGACGGTGCCCATGGACGGTGCGGCGGCGGACGGCCGGACGACGGGCGGGGCGCCCGCCCACGTCCGCCTGGACCGGGCCAGGCTGTTGGCCGCGCGTTACAAGGCGGCCGAGTCCCGGCCGTACTTCGCCTCCGCCCTCTACGCGCTCACCGTGGTCCCCTCGGACGGGGTCCCGACGATGGGCGTCGACCGGTACTGGCGCTGCTACGTCTCGCCCGCCTTCGTCGACGCGACGCCGGTGGCGGAACTGGCCGGGGTGTGGATCCACGAGGTGGCGCACCTGCTGCGCGACCACCACGCCCGGGCCGGCCGGCTCCCGGCCCCGGAGCAGCGCGACCCGGTCCGCGTCAACATCGCCCAGGACTGCGAGATCAACGACGACCTCCTCGCCGACGGGCTGGCGCTGCCCGAGGGCCGGATGGAGCCCAGACTGTTCGGCCTGGCCACCGGCGGGACGTTCGAGGCGTACCTGCCCGCGATCCCGGCCACCCCGCACGCGCCCGACTGCGGCTCGGGAGCCCACGGCACGGCGGCGCCCTGGGAGCTCGAAGGGTCCGCCGGTCCCGCCCGGATCGGCCCCGTCGAGGCGGAGGCGCTGCGCCGGCAGACCGCCCAGGCCATGCGCGCCCACCAGCGCACCCGCGGCCGGCTCCCGGCCGGCTGGCAGCGCTGGGCGCAGGAGCTGCTGGAGCCGACCGTCGACTGGCGCCGCGCGCTGTCCGGGGCGGTCCGGGAAGCCGCCGCCTGGGCGGGCGGCGCGGTGGACTACACGTACCGGCGGCCCTCGCGCCGCACTCCCGCGCTCGGCGGCCGGGTGGTGCTGCCGAGCCTGCGCCGGCCGCTGCCCCGGGTCGCGATCGTCGTCGACACCTCGGGGTCGATGGGCGAGGAGGAGCTCGCCGCCGCGCTCGGCGAGGTCACCGGAGTCCTGCGGGAGGTGGGCGTCCGGGGCAACCGGGTCGCCGTCCTGGCCTGCGACGCGGACGTGCACACGGTGTCCCGGGTGACCAGCGTCGAGCAGGTGACCCTGGCCGGGGGCGGCGGCACGGACATGCGCGTCGGCATCCGCGCCGCGCTGGCGGCGGCGGAGCGGCCGAACATCGTCGTCGTCCTGACCGACGGGTACACGCCGTGGCCGGACGAGACCCCGTCCTGCCGGCTGATCGCCGCGCTGATCGGGGCCGACGCGCCGCAGCCGCCGGCCTGGGTGGAGACCGTCCGCGTGCTGCCCGGATCCTGAGGGAACCGGCCCAACTGGCCGGGAACGTACGCTCGTCCGGACCGGCGGGCCCCCCGCATGACAGCATGGCCGGGCAACACCCGGAAAGCGGAGGGGGAGTTCGGTGAGCACTTCGACGAGCGGAGTACGCAAGAGCCTGGCCAAGGTGGAGATCGCACTGCGGTGGGATCCGAGCCCCGCGGGCACGCCCGCCCACGATCTGGACATCATCGCGGCGGTCTACGGCGCCGCGGAACCGCACGGGGAGCCCGTCCACCTCGTGCACTTCGGCAGTCGGTCGCCCGACGGCACCATCACCTTGAACCGCGACAGCCACACCGGCCAGGGCTTCGGCTTCGACGAGGTGATGACGGTCGAACTGAACCGGATGGCGTCCGGGCTGGGGCGCGTGGTGGTGGGCGTGGTCATCCAGGAGACCGGACCGCGGGGCGCCCGTACGAAGACCTTCGCGGCCATAGGCGGTACGGGGATCCGGATCCGCGAGGGCTACACCGATCTCGCGGTGAGCGATTTCGCGGAGGTCCCGGCCGCCACGGCGGCCGTCGTCGCGGAGTTCACCCGCGACGCGGCGGGGGTGTGGTCGCTGGACGCCTCCGTACGGGGCTTCGACGCCGACCCGGACGAGTTCACCCGCGCCATGGGCGCCCCGCGCGGCTGAGGCGGCGCCGGGCGGTCCTCCGGCCGCACAGACCGGGCGTTGGTCACTCCATCGAGCTGTCTCTTATACAACTCTCAGATCCCACGAGACCC
>NZ_JBHYVA010000718.1:0-4284 GCF_042750055.1 Streptomyces sp. NPDC059456 | reverse complement strand
GCGCTCTCGCGCGCGGTGTCGCTCGCCCCCGCCCGCCCCCCCCGCCCCGGGCACACCCCCCCCGCGGCCGAGCCGGGACTCGTCCGATTCGCCGACCGCGGCCGGCTGCCCCGGATCGGCGAACGCATCCGCGTCCTCGGCTACCGGTACGGCGGCGGCTCCGCCGGAAACGTTCCGGCCGGCGCGATCGGCGCACTCACCGGCATCGGCGGCGTCAAGGTCACCAACCCGCTCCCCGCCACCGGCGGAGCCGACCCGGCCTCCCTCGCCGACGCCCTCGACGCCCTGCCCGCCGAAGTCCACCGGCGCGACCGGGCCGTCACCGCCGAGGACTTCCGCGCCCTCGCCCTCGAAGTCCCCGGCGTACGGCGCGCCGAGCCGCTGCCCCTGCTGCACCCCGACACGCCCACCCAGCCCGCCGCGGGCGTCGTCAGCGTCCTCGTCTTCCCCACCGAGGACCAGCGCGACCCCGGCGCCCCCCTGCCCGACCTCGCCCTGCTGCGCCGGGTCGCCGCGTACCTCGACCCGAGGCGCCTGGCCACCACCGAGCTGTACGTCATCCCGCCCACCTACACGGACATCGCCGTGTCCGTCGGCATCCGCACCCGCGACGGCTACCAGCCCGACGCCGTGCGCCGCTGGGTCGAGCTGATCCTGCGCCAGTACCTCGCCCCGCTCCCGCCGTACGGGCCCGACGGCGCGGGCTGGCCGCTGGGCCGGGCCGTGCGCCGCGCCGAACTGGAGGCCGTCGCCGTCCAGGTGGAGGGCCTGGAATACCTGGAGGACGAACTCCTGCTGGCCCGCCGCACCGGCACGCAATGGACCCCGCTGCCGCTCGTCCCGCTCCACCCGTGGGAGGTGCCCCGGGTCGCCGAGATCACCGTCGTCACCGGCAGCCCGCTGCCCGTCGGAGCCGGCTACGCAACCCCGCCCCCGCCCCCCGGCGACCCCGTCGTCGTCCCGCTCCCCCCGGAGGTCTGCTGATGTACGGCGACCGTGCCGTCGGCGTCCTGGCCGACCCGGACCAGTGGGTGCGCTGCCGCCACGAATCCACCGCCCTCCTCGACGAGGGCGGCGTCGGCCTCGCCTGGGAACCCGAACCGCAACCCGCACCGGACCCGGCACCACCCGGGCGCGGACCCGCCGGACTGGCCTTCGACCGCTGGGGCCGCGCCTACCGCTCGTACCCCCGCGCCGGACGCGTGGAGGTCATCGCACCCGGCACCACCGGCGACGGCACCCCCCACCGGCCGGGCACCCTCTGCGTCCCGCGCGGCCTCGCCGTGGACGCCGCACAGCGCCTCCACATCGCCGCATCCGGCGCGGGCGCCGTCCACGTGATCGACCTGTGGGGCGAACGGCTGCTGCGCCGCGTCCCCGTCCGCAGCGCGGACCGCCCGCACCGCCGGCCCCTCGACGTCACCGCCCTCCGCGGCGCCGTGGCCGTCCTCGTCACCCGCCCCGCCGGGATCGTGCTCCTCGAAGGCCGCCGCGGCCCGCTGCGCGGACCCGCACTGCGGCGCCCGCCCGGCAGCGACGGCCTGCGCCCCACACGGATCGCCGGCCACGCCGGACACCTCCACGTGCTGTGGACCGGGCCGGCCGGCGGACGCGCGGTCGTCGCCCGCGCCGACGGCACCCGCCCGCTCACCGTGCCGGACGCCACCGACCTCGACCTGACGGCCGACGGCGCACTCGTCGTGGGCCGCGCCCCCGGCCAGCCGCTGCGCCGCTTCCGCGCCGACGGCGATGCCTGGGCGGAGATCGAACCCCTGCGCGCCCCCGGCTACGACGGCGGAGCCGTCACCGTCGACCCCGACGGCCGCGTCGCGTTCACCACCGCCGACGGGCTCGCCCGCACCGCCGGGCCCGCCACCCGCTACACGCCCGCCGGCACCGTCATCGGCTACCGCCTCGACGCCGGGGAGTACCGCACCCGCTGGGGCCGGCTCTTCCTCGACGCCTGCATCCCGCCCGGCACCGACGTCCGCGCCGGCTTCCTCACCACCGACGAGGACACCGTCCCCGACCCGCTGCCCTGGCAGCCCCCGGTACGGGGACCGCGCTCCGTACGCCACGCCGACCACACCCCGCCACTGCCCTCCCGCGCCCTGCACGCCGACCGGCCGCCGCCCACCGCACCCCTGTTCCGGCGCCCGACCGGCCGCGAACTGCCCTGGGCGCAGATCAACCCCGACGACGGGTTCGAAACGTACGAAGCCCCCGTCGACGCCCCGCCCGGCCGCTACCTGTGGATCACGCTCCGGCTCACCGGCACCCCGCGCGTGACCCCCCGCGTCCGCGGCCTGCGCGTGGAACGGCCCGGACACCGGCTGCCCGCCGCACTCCCCGGGGCCTGGAGCCGCGACGAGGCCGACGCCGCGTTCCTCCAGCGCTTCCTCGCCCCCGCCGAAGGCATGCTGCACGAACTGGACTCCCGCGCCGCCCTGCGCACCCTGCTCCTCGACCCCCGCACCACCCCGCAGGAAGCCCTCGACTGGCTGGCCGGACTGCTCGGCCTCGCCCTGGACCGGCGCTGGCCCCCGGCCGCCCGGCGCGAACTCGTCGCCCAGGCCTACGACCTGTTCCGCATCCGCGGCACCGTCACCTGCCTCGAACGCATCCTGCGGCTCTACCTCCCGCTGCCCGTCAGCGTGGTGGAGCACTGGCGGCTGCGCGGCCTCGGCGGAGCGGTCCTCGGCACCGGGCCCGGCGGTCCCCCCGCACCGGCCGTCGGCGGCGCGGCGGGCACCTCCGGGGCCCTGGGCCGGTTCACCGTCGGCGGCACCCGGCCCGGCGAGGACGGCTACACCGCCACCGCACACCGGTTCAGCGTCCTCATCCCCGCGGACCCCGGCCCCGACCGGCTCGACGTCGTCCGCGCCATCGTCGAGGCCCACAAACCGGCCCACACCCTCGTCGACATCTGCCCGCTCGGAGCCGGCATGCGGATCGGCCGCACCCTCCACCTCGGGCTCACCTCCGTCGTCGGCCCCGGCGCCGCCTGGGGCCCCGCGATCGTCGGCCGGGTCCGGGTCGGCGAGGACGGCGTCGTCGGCGTGCCCGCCGCCGGCTCCCGCGTCGGCGAGACCACCATCACCGGGGCGGTGCGCGTCGGATGAACACCCCCACCGTGGTCATCGGCCGGCTCTCCGCCACCCTGCGCCACGACCCCGGCGAGCCGCCGCCGTCGGCCGACCGGCTGCGCGGACCGCTGAGCCGCGCGATCGACGGCCCCCTCGAAACCGCCCTGCGCGGACTCGACCTGCCGTCCGGCCGCTGGTGCCTGGCCCGGCTCGACCTGACCCTCGCCCTCGACCCGGCCCGCCCCGAACCGGCCCTCGCCCGCGACTGGTCCGAGGCGGTCGCCACCGCGATCGAACGGGCCGTACGGGAAGGCCGCACCGGCGCACCGGACGGGCCCGTCCACTACCGGCACGACGTGGAACTGCTCGCCGACGCCGTCGCCGGCCTCGCCGCCGGACGCCGCGAACGACTGTGGGCCTGGCGGCAGACCGGCATCCTGCGGCCCGGCGACCCGGCCCCGGACGCCTCGCCCGGCCCGGCGCTGCTGGCCGCCCTGGAACGCCACCCGCAGCACGCCGCGGCCGCCGTGCTCCGCGCGGCCGAACACTGCGGACTCCCCGCACTGCACCGGGTCTGGGGCGGCGAAGGCTGGCAACGCCTGGCCGTCCTCGTCACGGGCGGCGAACGCTGCGCGCCCGCGGACCCCGCCGGACCGCCGCCCGGCCCCGGCACCCGCGCACTCGCCCGGGCCCTGCTCGCCGGATCCCGGCTGGCCGAACTGGTCCGCGCCTCCCGGCTGCGCCCCGCCGAACCCACCCCGGCCGCATGGGCCGTCCTCGTCCTCGCCGAAACCGACCCGGCGTCACTGCACCGGGCCGCCGCCCGCCCCGGTCTGCGCGAGCTGCTGGCGGCGGGCCTGCGCGCCCCGGACGCCGATCCGGCACGCGCCGTACCCGAACCCGGCTCAGAACTCGGCCAGTTGCCGGACCGCGGTCCCCGCGGGAACGGCGGGAACGGCAGGACGGGGGGAGAAGGCGAGTGCGCCGGGTGTGACGGGTGTGCCGGGTGTGGTGGACGCGTCGGGTGTGCCGGGTGCACCGGGACCGCCGGGTGTGGTGGACACGTCGGGTGTGCCGGATGCGTCGGGTGTGCCGTGTGTGGTGGACACGTTGGGTGTGCCGGGTGCACCGGGACTGCCGGGTGCGGCGGATGCGTTGGGTGCGCCGGGTGCGGCGGACGTGTGGGATGTGCCGGATG
>NZ_JBHYVA010000717.1:4030-4304 GCF_042750055.1 Streptomyces sp. NPDC059456 | reverse complement strand
GCGCAGCAGTGTCCGGGGGGCGGCGGTCAGGCCGGGGCGCCCGAGGTGAAGCGGCGCAGGAGCGGGGAGAGGACCAGCACCGACTTGGTGCGCTCCACGAACGGTTCGCCCGCGATGCGCTCCAGTACGCGCTCGAAGTGGCGCATGTCGGAGGCGAAGACCTGGACGAGGGCGTGCGCGGCGGCGGGGGGGGGGGGGCGGGGGCCCCCCCCCCCCCCCCCCCCCCGCCCCCCCCCCCCTGTGGGCCCCCCGGCGGGGTGGCGGGCGGGTCAGA
>NZ_JBHYVA010000717.1:0-4020 GCF_042750055.1 Streptomyces sp. NPDC059456 | reverse complement strand
GAGATGCTCTACAGTACGCGATCGAAGTGGCTAATGTCTGAGGCTAATACCTGTACGAGGGCTTCCGAGTCGCCGGTGAAGGTCGACGCGGACACCACCTCGGGGTACCGCTCCAGGCCTCGCCGGATGTCGTCCGGCGAGGTGTTGTGGCGGCAGTAGATCTCGATGAAGCCCTCGGTCTCCCAGCCCATGGCGGCGGGGTCGACGCGGACGGTGAAGCCGGTGATGGCTCCCTCGGCCCGCAGCCGGTCCACGCGCCGTTTCACGGCCGGGGCCGAGAGTCCGACCTCGGAGCCGATGTCCGCGTAGGAACGGCGGGCGTCCTCGGCGAGGGCGTGCACGATGCGTTCGTCGAGATCGTTCAGTCGCACTGCGGGTGGATCACATTTCTGCTGTGGCCACTTCTTCCGTGGCCAGTCGGGAGCGGCGGATGCCGTAGCTGAAGTACACCACGAGGCCGACCGCCATCCAGCCACCGAAGACCACCCACGTGGCCGTATCGAGGCTGAACATCATGTAGCCGCAGGCGAGGAAGCCCAGGATCGGCGTGACCGGGAAGAGTGCCACCTTGAAGGTGCGCGGCATGTCGGGCTTGGTGCGGCGCAGGATGATCACGGCGACGTTGACCAGGCCGAAGGCGAAGAGGGTGCCGATGCTGGTGGCGTCGGCGAGCTTGCCCAGCGGGATGAAGGCCGCGAGGACGCCGCAGAACAGGGAGACGAGGACGACGTTGGCGCGGGGGGCGCCGGTCTTCTCGTCGACCTTGGCGAACACCTTGGGGACGAGGCCGTCGCGGGACATCGCGAAGAGGATGCGGGTCTGGCCGTAGAGGACGGCGAAGACGACGGAGAAGATCGCGATCACGGCGCCGGCGGCGAGGACGACGCCCCAGACGCTGGTGCCGGTGACGTCGGTCATGATCTGGGCGAGCGCGGCCTCGGTGCCCTCGAAGTCCTGCCACGGCATGGCGCCGACGGCGACGAAGGCGACGAGGACGTAGAGGACGGTGACGATGCCCAGCGAGAGCATGATCGCGCGCGGCAGGTCCTTCTTCGGGTCCTTGGCCTCCTCACCGGCGGTGGAGGCGGCGTCGAAGCCGATGTAGGAGAAGAAGAGGGTGGAGGCGGCGGCGCTGATGCCGGTGACGCCGAGCGGGGCGAGCGGCGTGTAGTTGCCGGACTTGATGCCCATGACGCCGATGCCGATGAAGAGCAGCAGCGTGACGATCTTCACCGCGACCATGATCGAGTTGATCGTGGCGCTCTCCTTGGCGCCGCGCATCAGGAAGACCATCGAGAGCAGGACGACGACCAGCGCCGGCAGGTTGATGAACCCGCCGTCGCCCAGCGGTGCGGAGACCGAGCCGGGGATGGTGACCCCGATGGTCCCGTCGAGGAGCTCGTTGAGGTACTGGCCCCAGCCGACGGCCACGGCCGCGACGGAGACGGCGTACTCCAGGACCAGGCACCAGCCGCAGATCCAGGCGATGAACTCGCCCATGGTGGCGTACGCGTAGGAGTACGAGGAGCCGGAGACCGGCACGGAGCCGGCCAGCTCGGCGTAGGAGAGGGCCGAGAAGAGCGCGGTCAGGCCCGCGATGATGAACGAGATCGTCACGGCGGGGCCGGCCTTGGGGGCGGCGGTGCCGAGGACGACGAAGATGCCGGTGCCCAGGGTGGCACCGATGCTGATCATGGTCAGCTGCCACATGGTGAGCGAGCGGCGCAGCGAGCCGCCGTCACCCTGGCCGCCCTCGGCGACGAGCCGCTCGACGGGCTTGCGGCGCATCAGCGGGTTCACGGGCTTGCGCGTCTCCGGGGAGAGCGGGGGTGCCTGGCCCTGATCGAGCACGAGGGGACTCCTTTGGACACTGCGGATGGGGACTGAGGCATCGACCGCAGCGGTCCGGAGCAGGACACAGACAAGAGCCTGGGCATGGGGAGGACCGCCGAGCAGGCGGTCTTCGCCACTCCACGTACAGCGAGTGAGCCTACGAGCTGAGTGATACCGCCCGTAATGCACCATCCTTGCACATTGCCGCACGATCGTTGCGCGGATCTGTCCTGGATGGTCCTTTGTTGCGCGCGGATGATCGATCAGTGCGCACCGCACTCCGACCCCGTTTATTGACACCTCGTCAGATCTGCCGCAGCATGCCGCCGGAACCGGCCCGGCCGCACGGCGTGCACCCCCGCGGCGGTGGAACGGTCCCGTCCGGGGTACGGGTCACCCGAGGGCGGCGACGGGGCCGCGACCCCCTCCGGACCCGACTCCCCCGACGACCGGAGGCGCACCGTGATCACTGAGGGCACCGCCACGCACTGGCTCGACCCGGGGCCGTTCCTGCGCGGAGTCGCCTGGCTCGACAAGGGGCGCCCGGTCCGGGCCGACCCCGCGGACGGCATGCGGCTGCCCTGGGACACCGGGGAGCGGGCCACCCTCCCGATAGGGGTGCGTCTGGAGTTCACGGCGCACGCCGCGCACGCCGTGGAGATCCGCTACCGGGCGACCGTGCCCGGCCCCACCGACGCACTGCGCGACCTCGCGCACGGCTTCGCCCTGTGGGACCGCCACGGGGTGGTCCGCGAGGTCTGGACCGAACCCGCCGCGGAAGCCGTCGTACGCATCGAACTCCCGCGCGGGCCGGGCCCGTTCACCCTCCACCCGCCGGAGGCCCAGTCCCCGCTGATCCTCGGCCTGCGCGGGATCGGCGGATCCGTGGCCCCGGCGCCGCCTGCGCCGCGCTGGGTGGTGCACGGCGATTCGATCACCGAGGGCTGGTGGTCCACCCGGCCCGCCCACGGCTGGCCCGCCGTCGCCGGCCGCGCGCTCGGCTGGGACACCGTCAACCTCGGGTACGCGGGCGCCGCCCGCGGGGAACTCGCCACCGCCGAGCAGATCGCGGGCCTGCCCGCTGACGTCCTCACCCTCGCGTTCGGCACCAACTGCTGGTCCCGCGTGCCCTTTTCGGCACCACTGCTGTACGAGACCACCCGCGCGTTCCTCGACCTGGTCCGCCAGGGGCACCCGCGGACCCCGCTGCTGCTGCTCTCGCCCGTCCTGCGGCCCGACGCGGAACGCACCCCGAACCGGCTCGGCGCCACCCTGGGCGCCCTGCGCGACGCGATGGAGCGGGCCACCCGCGACCGGATCGCCGCCGGGGACGACCGCCTCGCCCTGCTGCCGGGCCGTGACCTGCTCGGACCGGAGCACCTGGCGGACGGGCTGCACCCCGACGACGGCGGACACCAGGTCCTCGGCCTCGCTGTGGTCACGGCTCTGCGCCGCGCCGGGTTCGGCGCGGGGTGAGTGAAACAGCCCACACACATTTCCTTGAACAGATCGACCCCGACAGGGCGTGTCCTTCACACAGTTGCCGACGCACCGGAGACGGGCGGCGGACACGGAGACACCGAACGTGGGAGAGATCAGATGGGCATCAAGCGCGGAACCACCCTGGCGGCCGTGGCAGTCGTCGTCGCCCTCACGGCGACCGCCTGCGGCGGGGACGACACCAAGGCCGCCGACGCGAAGCCCGCCGGTGCCGCGGCCGCGGCTCCCGCCGCAGCCGGGGACTACGGCTCCGACTACGGCGCGGGATCCGCCGCCGGCGGGGACGCCGCCGGCGCGAGCGGCAAGGGCGCCGGGCAGCTGGCGATCGCCCAGAACGAGCAGCTCGGCTCCGTGCTCGCCGACAGCGCCGGCTTCACCCTCTACCGCTTCGACAAGGACACCGCCAAGCCGCCGAAGTCCAACTGCGAGGGGGACTGCGCGAAGACCTGGCCGGTGGTCCCGGCCGGCGACGCCACCGCCGCAGCGGGCATGGACCCGTCGGCGCTCGGCGAGGTGGTGCGCAGCGACGGCAGCAAGCAGCTGACCGTGGGCGGCTGGCCCGTGTACCGCTACAGCAAGGACACCAAGGCGGGCGAGACCAAGGGGCAGGGCGTCGGCGGCACCTGGTTCGCGCTCGCCCCCGACGGCAAGAAGGCCGCGAAGGGCGCCGGCGCGTCTGCGGCCCCC
>NZ_JBHYVA010000716.1:0-4305 GCF_042750055.1 Streptomyces sp. NPDC059456 | reverse complement strand
GGGCGGCGCCCGCGCGGCGCCCCGGCCGGGGGGCGCCCACGCGGCCGAGTCCGGCATCGGCGTCGAGGGTGTAGTGCCGGTCGAGGGGGCCGCTGCCGGCGAAGTCCTCGACCTCGGTCCACGGCTGCCAGCCGTCGGCCTCCTCGACCTCCAGCCGGACGCTGCCGGCGAGGACGGGGCGCCGGGTGAGGCGCAGGACCTGCCCGGCGTCGGCGGTGCCGGTGCCGAGGAGTTCGGGTGCGGCGGTGCGGGCCTGGACGGCGCCGACGGCGTTGATCCCGGCCCAGCGGATGCGGTGGATGGCGTCGTTCTCGTCGGCGGGGCGGCGGACCCTGAGCCAGCCCAGGACGCGGGCGGCGCTCTGGTCGTCGTCGAGCGGCGGGGGGCTGTTCAGGCCGCCGGGGCCGGTGCTGCCGCGGGGGTGGGTGGGGAAGGCGGCGGGCAGGGCGAGGGAGACGACGCCGGCGGTGGTGAGCCCGCGGGTGGTGTCGCCGAGCACGGACAGGGTGGTGAAGGCGGTGGGGGCGTCGGGGCCGTTCCACAGTTCCCACAGGAAGCCGGGCGGGGCGCTGACGAGGTCGGCGGCCCGCAGCCGGGTGGGGTCGTGGGTGTCGCGGGCCAGGAGGTCGTAGGGGCGCGGGATCTCCTCGTCGGGGACCACGCCGACGAACAGGGTCCGGCCGGCGAGCAGCCGGGCGTCGGTGGTGTTCTTGGCGAGCAGGGCGATCCACAGGGACCGGTCGAGGGTGGCGGCGACGTCCAGCGGCGGCCGGTCGGGGTCCGTCGGGTCGGCGGGGACGGCGGTGGTGACGTAGAACCGGACGGGGGCTCCGGCGGCGGCCCGCTTGCGTTCGTCGCCCGGCAGGGCCTCGACGGCGTTGCGGCGGCGCCGGCTCTCGGCGGTGCCCGGGGCTTCGGGGGCGGGGGTCTTGCCGACGGCGAGGGTCTCCAGGGGCCAGGCGACGACCTCGCCGGTGGTTTCGAAGGCGACCTCGCCGGCCCGGGCTTCGGCTCCGCGGAGCACCTGGACGCCGTCGGGGCGGTCGGTCTCCAGGACGAGGAGGGTGCGGGCGGTGAGCGCGGGGCGCGGGCGGACGCCGAGCAGCCGCAGGAAGGCGACCTTGGTGGCGTCGGGTATCTGGTTGAAGCGGAAGAGCAGGGACTCGCCGAGGTGCGCGAAGAGTTCGAGCAGGGCGATGCCGGGGTCGCCCGCGTTGTGGTCGGTCCACTCGGGTGCGTAGACCGGGATCCGCTTGACCAGCTCGTCGCGGAGCTGTTCGAAGGTGCGGTCGTCGAGGATGGGGCCGATCAGCGGCATACCGTCGTCACCCGGCCCCTACCGCAGGTAGAAGGGGTAGACGAGGTTGTCCGGGCGCAGGTCGAGCAGGTGGACGTAGGCGATGTCGATCCATACGAGGGTGGGTTCCTCGCCCGGGGTCACGGAGACTTCGGTGACCCGGATCCGGGGCTCCCAGACGGTGAGCGCCTCGGCGATCTCGGCGGCGATCGCGGTCCGGGTGGCGGGGGTGTTGGGGGCCATCAGGTGGCGGCGCAGCCCGCAGCCGAAGGTGGGGCGCATGATGCGCTCGCCGGGCTCGGTGTCGAGGAGGGTCTCGACGGACTGCCGGACCGCGGCGGCTCCCGTGACCCATGCGAGCGCGCCTGCGCTCGCGGGCCGGAACGGGAACCGCACTCCGGTACCGAGCCGGGCGTCGCCGGCGGACGGGGCGGCGGCCGGGGCGCGGCCGCCGGGGGCGGCTGTCAGGGCGTCAGATGCTGCCATGGCGTCCATGCTCCGCGGCGACCGTCACCGGGGCGTCTCGCCCGCCGGGCCGGTGGTCACTTCCACCAGCCCTCCGTGCGGAGTTCGGGCTTCAGCTCGTTGAAGGCCTTGTCGTACTTGCTGCCGAACTTCGACCGGATGTCGTCGAGGTCCTTCTCCACGGCGGCCTTGAACTTGTCGGCCTTCATCAGCCGCAGCTGCTGCGCCCGGTGTTCCTTCGCCTCGTCCCAGGAACCCGTGCTCGCGGCCCGGGGGTGGACCCACTCGCCCTGGCGGTTCCTCAGTCCCCGGTGGTCCATCTTGTCCATCTGGATGGCCGGGCCCTGGGCGAACTTGAGATCACTGACCTTGTTGTAGACGCTGAACGGCGGGACGTGATTGATCTCGGTGCCGGCGAAGTTCCTTTTCGTCTTGGGGTTCTTCAGGCCCTGGTACCGGCCGCCCTGGAACTCCTCCAGGTACTCGTCCTTGAACTTCCCCCGCTTCCTGATGCTCCGCACGCGGCGGTCGACGCCCTCCTTGCCCGGCTCGTCCCCCTGCTGTTTCGGTGCGGCGTCGACCTTGACCGCCTTCGACTTGGGGCTCATGCCGGCCGTGATCTGCCACTTGTCCCCTTCCAGCGCGGCGTCGAGGACGGTGAAGCCGTGCTTGCGGCGGATCCCGGCGAGCGCGTCGCGCAGTTCGCTCTCGTCGTACGGCTCCTCGTGCGAGCCCTTGGCGAGCTCGCCCAGTGCCTCCAGGCCGGTCAGCCAGCGGTCCTGCTTGTCCGGTGAGGGGACCGCGGAGCCGTCCTTGCCCGGTTTGGTCTTGGCCGGGGCGGCGGGAGCGGCGGCCGCCTTGGCGGAGGCCTTCGCGGGGGCGGCCTTGGCGGGGGCCTTTGCGGCGGCCGGGGCGGCCGGGCCCTTCCAGGCGCCCTTCTTCTGCTCGTCCTTGGACGACGTGGCCGGGACGTGGTCGTCGAGCAGGTCCGTCAGGAACTTGTCGGGGTTGAAGTCCACCTCGCCGAAGGTGACTTCGGGGACCTTCCCCGAGCCCAGGACGTGCTCGACGTCCGCCCCGATGCCGAACTCCCCCGGCAGCGGGTACTCCAGCCGGCCCAGCGGCCAGTTCCAGCGCTGGTCCGGCGCCGGCGACCACCAGGGGCTGTCGAGTTCGACGAAGAGGTCGCCGCCGAGCGCCAGGAACGGCCGGGCCGCGATCTCCATGTGCCCGGCCAGGAAGAACTCCCCGTGCTTGCCCGCCTTCGGATCGGCGACCTCCCGGTAGCCGATCACCGGCGTGGCCTCGACGTAGCCGCGCACTCCGGCCAGGGCGGTCAGCGCGATGCCCGCCTTGATGTCGTGGCCCACGAGCTGGACGCCCGCGCCGCCCTCGGCCCTGAGCCGCAGGCCCGCGTACGCGGTGATGTTGAGGGTGCCGGTGAGGCCGAAGCTCCGCAGCACCTCCGGCTTGGTCGACCAGGTGCCGGTCAGCTCCATCCGGTCGAGCGTCGCGGGGCCGATCCTCGCGACCGCTTCGAGCCCCACGTTGGCGAACAGGAAGACGTTGCCGACCAGGGGGATCCCGTAGAGGGCGCGGACCTCGAACTTCGCGAGCTGCTTCAGGTACTCCTTCGGCTCGAACAGCGGCTTGTCCATCGTGGGCCGGATCTTGCCGACCACGGTCACATCGCCGTGGTGGTCGACGACCACCAGTGCCTCGCCGCGCAGCCAGTCCGCGAGCCGTACGTCGACCGTGCCCCAGCCGGCCAGCACCCGGGGGCCGGGCCGCGGGCCGGCCGGGGCCGCCGGGGCCGGGGCGGGGTCCGCGGCGGCGCCGGGCTCCCCGGCCACCGCCTTCGCGGACACGGCCTGTTCCGGCAGCCGGCCGTCCGCCAGTTCCTTGGCGGAGGCGGCATCGGTGGCCACCAGGGTCACCTGGCCGTCGAACTTCTCGTTGGCGTAGCGCACGGTTCCCCGTACGTCGACGGCCCCCGCGGCGAAGGCGGCCGTCACCTGTCCGCCGAACCCGCGCAGCGTCACGTCCACGACGGCCTTCCCGGACAGCGCGCCGTCCGGCCCCCGCACCACCGGCACCTCCACCGAGCCGAGCCCGGCCACCGTGCCCTTCGCGACGGCGTCGAAGGTGACCAGGTCGTCGGCGAGCCCGAGGCTCCCGGCGGCGGTGAGGAAGCCGCCCAGGGTGAAGGAGACCCCGCCGGCCTTCACCACGAGGGTGGCGCCGCGCAGTTCGTTCTCCACGCCCGTCAGCCGCAGACCTCGCACGCCGTGCCAGCCCAGCGCCTCGGCGCAGGACTCCATCCGGGCGAGCAGGGCGAGGGGTCCGTCCAGCAGGACGCCCTTCACCCGCGCCGAGGCGTGCCCCTCCAGGACGCCGTCGCGCACGCGCAGGGCGAGCACCGGCTCGACGCCCAGGGTGCGCAGCGGCAGCAGCAGCGGGTGCGGCAGCGGGATCGCCTGGTGGCCGCTGCCCGGTCCGGTGGTGATTGCGCGATCGGTCGTGCGGAGGTGGAGGGTCCCGGC
>NZ_JBHYVA010000715.1:0-4307 GCF_042750055.1 Streptomyces sp. NPDC059456 | reverse complement strand
GAGGAGCCCCAGGCCCTCCACGCCCACATCGTCCTGCTGCGCGACCGGCCCACCGGCGGCCTCAGCGCCGCCCCGGCCGCGCGCGAGCTCGCCCTCAGCCACGACACGGCCGTCAGCGAGCTCGAACCCGAGGAGGGCAGCGAGCTGGAGCAGCTCGCCGAACTCCTCGCCGTCACCGATTTCGCCACCGCCTACCTCGCCCTGGCGACCAGGGGACACGGCTGAGGCACGCACCGTGCCCCCGCCCCACATCCAGAAAGACGACCGATGGACCGCCTGACGAACACCATTCGCCCCTACGCCTGGGGATCGACCACCGCGATCCCCGCCATACTCGGGGTCGAACCCACCGGGGAGCCCCAGGCCGAGATGTGGATGGGCGCCCACCCCGGCGCCCCGTCCCGCCTCGACCGCGGCGCCGGCGAAACCACCCTCGCGGACGTCATCGCCGCCGACCCCGAGCGCGAGCTCGGCCCGGCCGCCGTCGCCAAGTTCGGTCCCCGGCTGCCCTTCCTCCTCAAGCTCCTCGCGGCGGGCGCCCCGCTCTCCCTCCAGGTCCACCCCGACCTGGAGCAGGCGAAGGAGGGCTTCGCCGACGAGGAGCGCCGCGGCGTCCCGATCGACGCGGCCCACCGCAACTACAAGGACGCCAACCACAAGCCCGAGATGATCTGCGCGCTCACCCCCTTCGACGGCCTGTGCGGGTTCCGCGCGCCGCTGGAGGCCGCCGAGCTGCTCGCGGGCCTCGGGGTGGACTCCCTCAAGCCGTACGTCGACCTGCTCCGGGCCCATCCCGAAGAGGCGGCCCTGCGCGAGATGCTCACCGCCGTACTGACCGCGGACCGCGCCGAGATGGCCCGTACGGTCGCCGAGGCCGGCGCCGCCATCGAACGCCTCGGGGGCCCGTACGCGCCGTACGCCCCGCTCGTCCACCACTACCCGGGCGACCCGGGCGTGATCGCGGCCCTGCTCCTCAACCACGTCCGGCTCCAGCCCGGCGAGGCCATGTTCCTCGGCGCCGGCGTCCCGCACGCCTACATCGACGGCCTCGGCGTGGAGCTGCTGGCCAACTCCGACAACGTGCTGCGCGCCGGACTCACCCCCAAGCACGTGGACGTGCCCGAACTCCTGAAGGTCGTGCGGTTCGAGGCCGGCGACCCGGCCGTGCAGCGCCCCGAGGGCAACGGCGAGGAGGTCTACGAGACCCCCATCGACGAGTTCCGGCTCTCCCGCTTCGTCCTGCCCCCCGGCGCCGCCGCCCACCCCCTCCCGGACACCGCCCCGCAGATCCTGCTGTGCACGGCGGGTCACCCGCAGGCCGGCGAAATGACGCTGTCCCCCGGGGAGTCGGTCTTCGTCCCGGCGGGCGAAAAGGTCGAACTGTCCGGTATCGGTACCATCTTCCGGGCCACCGTCTCCGTCTGACGTGGCGTCCGCGGCCACGGCTGCAACAATGTGCCGCCGTAGCGCGGCGCCCCCGGAGGGGCCGCCGTACCGAGGAAGGGACTTCTGAAACCCATGAGCGCGTCGGGCGGTACCAGGGCGATCGTGGCGGCACTCGCCGCCAACATCGCCATCGCTGTAGCCAAGTTCGTGGCCTTCGTCTTCAGCGGGTCGTCGTCGATGCTCGCGGAAAGCGTCCACTCGCTGGCCGACTCCGGGAACCAGGGGCTGCTGCTCCTCGGCGGAAAGAAGGCCCAGCGCGAGGCGACGCCGCAACACCCCTTCGGGTACGGGCGCGAACGCTACATCTACGCCTTCCTCGTCTCCATCGTCCTCTTCACCGTCGGTGGCATGTTCGCCATCTACGAGGGCGTCGAGAAGGTCCAGCACCCGCACCCCATCGAGGACTGGTACTGGCCGATCGGCGTGCTCCTCTTCGCGATCGTCGCAGAGGGCTTCTCCTTCAAGACGGCGATCAAGGAGTCGAACGAGATCCGCGGCTCGCTGTCGTGGAGCCAGTTCATCAAGCGCGCCAAGGCCCCCGAACTGCCGGTGGTCCTGCTGGAGGACTTCGGCGCGCTCGTCGGCCTGGTCCTCGCCCTCGGCGGCGTCGGCCTCGCCCTCGCCACCGGCGACGGCGTCTGGGACGGCATCGGCACCCTCTGCATCGGCACCCTGCTGATCCTCATCGCGATCGTGCTGGCCGCCGAGACCAAGTCCCTGCTGCTCGGCGAGGCCGCCGGCGCGGAGGACGTCGAGAAGATCAAGAACGCGCTCGTCGACGGGGACGTCGTCACCCGCGTGATCCACATGCGCACCCTCCACCTCGGCCCGGAGGAGCTCCTGGTCGCCGCCAAGATCGCCGTCCAGCACGACGACACGGCCACCGAGGTCGCCGACGCCATCAACGCCGCCGAGGCCCGGATCCGCGCGGCGGTCCCGATCGCCCGCGTGATCTACCTGGAGCCGGACATCTACGACGCGGAAGCCGCCGCGAAGGGCTGACCCGCCCCCCCCCGCACGAAGCAGGCCGTGTCCCCGTGCCGGGAGCCGCGGGCCCCGGACGCCCTCGCGCGACCGTCCGCGCCGGAGTTCACGGGGCACCTTCTTCCCCCGGCCGCTGGGGCCCGCTCCACCGACCGGTGTAGATTCGTCACCGTGTCAGGCGTCGCTGCTGATGGCGGTCGGGCGGTCCTCAGGACCGGCCGAGGGGAGAGAGGGCCCCCGACGGACTGAGTGCCCGGTGCACCGTCCCACAGGCGATGCGCGGCTCAGCCGTACCCACCTTCTCCACCCATGAGGAGCAGCACCCATGGACTTCAAGGTCGCCGACCTTTCCCTTGCCGCCTTCGGCCGCAAGGAGATCACCCTCGCCGAGCACGAGATGCCCGGCCTGATGTCGATCCGTCGCGAGTACGCCGCGGCCCAGCCGCTGGCCGGCGCCCGCATCACCGGCTCCCTCCACATGACCGTGCAGACGGCCGTCCTGATCGAGACGCTGGTCGCCCTCGGCGCCGACGTCCGCTGGGCCTCCTGCAACATCTTCTCCACCCAGGACCACGCGGCCGCCGCCATCGCGGTGGGCCCGAACGGCACCCCGGAGAACCCGCAGGGCGTCCCCGTCTTCGCCTGGAAGGGCGAGACGCTGGAGGAGTACTGGTGGTGCACGGAGCAGGCGCTGACCTGGCCGAACACCCCCACCGGCGGCCCGAACATGATCCTCGACGACGGTGGTGACGCCACCCTCCTCGTCCACAAGGGCGTCGAGTTCGAGAAGGTCGGCTCCGCCCCGGACCCGTCCACGGCGGACTCCGAGGAGTACGGCCACATCCTCACCCTGCTGAACCGCACCCTCGGCGAGACCCCGCAGAAGTGGACGCAGCTCGCGTCCGAGATCCGCGGCGTCACCGAGGAGACCACCACCGGCGTCCACCGCCTGTACGAGATGATGTCCGAGGGCACGCTGCTCTTCCCGGCCATCAACGTGAACGACGCCGTCACCAAGTCGAAGTTCGACAACAAGTACGGCTGCCGCCACTCCCTCATCGACGGCATCAACCGCGCCACCGACGTCCTCATCGGCGGCAAGGTCGCGGTCGTCTTCGGCTACGGCGACGTCGGCAAGGGCTGCGCCGAGTCGCTGCGCGGCCAGGGCGCCCGCGTCATCGTCACCGAGATCGACCCGATCTGCGCGCTCCAGGCGGCCATGGACGGCTTCCAGGTCGCGACGCTGGACGACGTCGTCGAGACGGCCGACATCTTCATCACGACCACGGGCAACAAGGACATCATCATGGCCTCGGACATGGCCAAGATGAAGCACCAGGCGATCGTGGGCAACATCGGCCACTTCGACAACGAGATCGACATGGCCGGCCTGGCCAAGGTCGACGGCATCGTCAAGGACGAGGTCAAGCCGCAGGTCCACACCTGGACGTTCCCCGACGGCAAGGTCCTGATCGTCCTCTCCGAGGGCCGCCTGCTGAACCTGGGCAACGCGACCGGCCACCCGTCCTTCGTGATGTCGAACTCCTTCGCGGACCAGACCCTGGCCCAGATCGAGCTCTTCACCAAGCCGCAGGAGTACCCGACCGACGTCTACGTGCTGCCCAAGCACCTCGACGAGAAGGTCGCCCGCCTCCACCTCGACGCCCTCGGCGTCAAGCTCACGACGCTCCGCCCGGAGCAGGCCGACTACATCGGCGTCAAGGTCGAGGGCCCGTACAAGCCGGACCACTACCGCTACTGATCCGCGACCGCCCCACGCGGCAGCGGCAGCACCAGCACGTCCAGCAGGCCCCCGGCGCGAACGTGGTGACCGTGCGCGGCGAGGGCGAGCGGTGCGTGGGCGACGTCCTGGCGGA
>NZ_JBHYVA010000714.1:369-4312 GCF_042750055.1 Streptomyces sp. NPDC059456 | reverse complement strand
ATCTCGAGTTTTTTTGTGTTTGTGTGTTTTTGTCTTTTGCTTCACTCACCTACTCCCACTCGCGCTCTGTGTGTGGGGGCGGGCGGGGCGCGGGGCCGCCCGGCGCCCCCCCCCTCGCCGGGATCAACCCCACCCGGCGCGGTCCCGAGCTGGCGCGCGACATCCTGCACACCGACTGCCGGATCCTGGTCACCGAGCGCGCCCACCTGCCGCTGCTGCGCGGGCTCGACCTGCCGGGCGTACGGATCCTGGTGACCGGCACCGAGGAATACGCGGCCCTGCTCGCCCCGTACGCGGGCGCGAAACCGGGCGAGGCAGTCCTCGCGTCCCCCGGTCCGGGCTCCCGCTTCCTCCTCTACTTCACCTCGGGCTCCACCGGCGCCCCCAAGGCCGCCGTCTGCAGCCAGGGCCGGATCGCCGCCGCCGGCGCCTCGCTGGTCCGGCAGTTCTCCGTGACCCCGGAGGACGTCCACTACGTCTGCATGCCGCTCTTCCACGGCAACGCCGTCATCGCCGACTGGCTGCCCGCCCTCGCCGGAGAAGCGGCCGTGGCCCTGCGCCCGCGGTTCTCCGCCTCCGCGTTCCTGGACGACGTCCGCGCGTACGGGGCGACGTACTTCACCTACGTCGGCCGGGCCGTCCAGTACCTGCTGGCCACCGAGCCCCGCCCCGACGACCGCGACCACACCCTGCGCCTCGGCTTCGGCACCGAGGCCGGGGCGGTGGACGCGGCCCGCTTCACCGAGCGGTTCGGGGTCCGGCTGGTGGAGGGGTACGGGGCCACCGAGGGCGGGGCCTCCGTCCAGCGGACCCCGGACACCCCGCCGGGCGCCCTGGGCCGCGCCGGGGCCGGGGACGACCTGGCGGTGATCGATCCGGAGACGGGCGCGGAGTGCCCGCCGGCCGTCCTGGACGCGCGGGGCCGCCTGCTCAACGGCTCCGCGGCGATCGGCGAGCTGGTCAACCGCGGCCGGAGCCTGTTCGAGGGCTACTGGCGCAATCCCGAGGCGGAAGCCGCCCGGACCCGGGACGGCTGGTACTGGACGGGCGACCTCTTCTTCCGCGACGCGGACGGATTCCTCTACTTCGCGGGCCGCACCGACGACCGGTTGCGGGTCGACAGCGAGAACCTCGCCGCGGCGGTGATCGAGAACGTCCTGGCGCGCTGGTCCCCGGCGGCCGCGGTCGCCGTCTACGCGGTGCCGGACGAGGCGGCCGGCGACCAGGTGATGGCGGCGGTCGCAATGGAGGAGGGGAGCCGGTTCTCGCCGGAGGAGTTCTCCGCCTTCCTGGCCGCCCAGCCGGACCTGGGCACGAAGATGGCCCCGTGCTACGTCCGGATCGTGGGGACCATGCCGACCACGGCGACGAACAAGGTCCACCGGGTCGCCCTGCGCCGCTCCGGTTTCCGCTGCCCGGACCCGGTCTGGTGGCGCCCGCCGGGCGGCTCCGGCTACCGGCTGCTGGGTCCGGAGGACCTCGCCGGCCTGCTGGCGGCGTACGCGGCGCACGGCCGGGGCGAGCTCCTGGACCGCTGATCCCCGCGCCGCGGGTACTGGTTTTGAGCACCCCCGAGGACCAGGTAGTATTTTCTCTGTCAGGCGCCGCTAGCTCAGTTGGTTAGAGCAGCTGACTCTTAATCAGCGGGTCCGGGGTTCGAGTCCCTGGCGGCGCACCTGTACTTCGGGCGGTTTCCGGTTCACCGGGAACCGCCCGAAGTGTTTCCGGCCCCACCGGCCCCCGCCCCCTCCGCCGGCCCCAGGCCCTCGGAGGCCGTGGCTCACAGCGTGAGCGACAGCAGCAGCGGCGCAGCCTTCCGGTTCAGTGCGTCCGCGGCGGCCCGCAGCCGGTGCGCGTGCTCGACCGGCATCGACAGGGCCAGGCAGCCCACCGAGGCCCCGGCCGTGATCGGTACCGCGGCGCAGACGGTGCCCACCGCGTATTCCTGGAGGTCCAGCACCGGAACCGTGGCCGGCTGGCTGTCCAGTTTGGAGAAGAGGATCCGCTCGTTCACGATCGTCTTCGACGTGAGCCGGGCGATCTTGTGCCGCGAGAGGTGGTCGCGCCGCCCGTTCTGGTCGAGCTGCGTCAGCAGGCACTTGCCGACCGCGCTGGCGTGCGCCGCGGAGCGGAAGTCGACCCACTCGTGCACCTTCGGGGTGCGGGGGCTGTCCGCGAACTGCGTGATCTTCACCTCGCCGTCCACGTACCGGCTGATGTAGACCGCCGCGCCCACCGAGTCCCGGAGCCGGTCCAGGGTGTCCTGGAGCTTGTCCTGGAGCGCCTGCTGCCGGTCCACGCCGGAGCCGAGCAGCACCAGGGAGTCGCCTATGGCGTAGGCGCCGTCCGACACCTGGAGCACGTACCCCTCGCGGCGCAGCATGAGGAGCATGGGGGCGAGATGGGCCGCGGGCAGGCCGGTCTCACGCGCGATCTGTATGTCGGTCACGCCGCCGGTGTGGCGGGCGATCGTTTCGAGTACGCGCAGGGCGTACTGCACCGAATGGAACGGCGCGGTCGGCTCGGGCTTCAGCGCCACGGTTTTCCCCCTAGCAGGTTGTTACCGCTTGCCCTACCACGATAGCCATCAAGAGGCCCACGTGGAGCGCCTGTTGGGGATATTGATGGCTCGATCACGTCCTCCCGCCAGTGGCTACCCCGTTGGCATATGCCAAGGTCATGGCCGTCGGCGGGGCGCGCCGGGAATGATCGCGCGCCGCCGATGGTTCGAGTTCTTCGTACGGACGGCGAAGCGAGGCGGGAGCGACTATGAGTGACACCGGGGACGCGGATCGGGGAGCGGGCCGGGACGGCCGCGGGGACCGGATCCGGGGTGAGGCCCAGGGCCTCGCACCGGTCCCGCTCTCGGTGCTGGACCTCGTCACGGTCGGCAGCGGCAGCACCGCCCACGACTCCCTGCGCACGAGCGTCGACATCGCCCGCCTCGCCGAGTCCCGCGGGTACCACCGCCACTGGGTCGCGGAGCACCACTCCATGCCCGGGGTGGCCAGCTCCTCCCCGGCCGTGATCCTGGCCCACCTCGCCGCCCACACCTCCCGCATCCGGCTCGGCTCGGGCGGGGTCATGCTGCCCAACCACGCCCCGCTAGCGATCGCCGAGCAGTTCGGCACCCTGGAGGCGCTCGCCCCGGGCCGGATCGACCTCGGGCTCGGCCGCGCCCCCGGCACCGACGGCCGCACCGCCGCGGCCCTGCGCGGGCCCGGGCGCCTCGACGAGGCCGCCGAGGAGTTCCCCCGGCAGCTCGTGGAGCTCACCCGCTTCCTCGACGACGACTTCCCCGACGGGCACCCCTACGCCCGCGTGCACGCCGTGCCCGGTCCCGTGCAGGGTCCCGCCGGGCGGCCCCCGCTGTGGCTGCTCGGCTCCTCCGGGTTCAGCGCCCGCCTCGCCGCCGAGCTCGGCCTGCCCTTCGCGTACGCCCACCACTTCTCGGCGGCCGGCACCCTGCCCGCGCTGGAGCTCTACCGGCAGACCTTCCGGCCCTCGGCCGTGCTGGACGCCCCGTACGCCGTGATCGGGGTGTCGGCGCTCGCCGCCGACACCGACGAGCAGGCCCGGGCCCAGGTGCTCACGGGCGCGCTGTCGATGCTGCGGCTGCGCAGCGGCCGGCCCGGGCTGATCCCGACGCCCGAGGAGGCGGCGAGTTACGGATTCTCCTCGCTGGAGCGGGAGTTCGTCGACGGCTGGCTCGCGAACGTCGTCCACGGCACGCCCGACGAGGTCCGCGCCGGGCTCGACGCCCTGGTGAAGCGCACGGGCGCCGACGAGCTGATGCTGACCTCCAACGCCCACAGCGGGGCGGCCCGGGTGCGCTCGTACGGACTCGTGGCGGACGCGTACGGGATGCCGGTCCGGGCGCCGGGCGCGGCCCCTGCGGCGTGATCCGCGCGGTGCCCGGGGCGGGGTGCGGACGGAGCCGGGT
>NZ_JBHYVA010000714.1:0-359 GCF_042750055.1 Streptomyces sp. NPDC059456 | reverse complement strand
GGGGCCCGGGGGGGGGGGGGGGCGGGCCGCGGGCCACCCCGCCCCCCCCCCCAGTTCGCAAGCATCCGGTAACAGCCCCGTGACAGGCGCCGTTCCGATTGGATCTTGGTTGCGCCCGTCCGGTAGAACCCGTGTTCGGCCGATCATGGCCACGCCAATTTCTGACACGGGGGAACCTTCCATGCGCTCCAATCGGCATGTCATCGGCACCATCGCGCTCGTCGCCGCGCTCGGCGGCGGCCTGGCCGCGTGCGGACCGCAGGAGGACGCCGCCGGCGGCTCCTCCTCCGGCCCGTCCGCGGCGGCGAAGCCGTCCGCGTCCGCGCCCGCGGGCGGCTCCAAGACCGACCCCGCCGGGT
>NZ_JBHYVA010000713.1:0-4313 GCF_042750055.1 Streptomyces sp. NPDC059456 | reverse complement strand
TGGTCCCCAAGTACCGCGGGGACCTGGTGCAGGCGGCCGTGGTGACCGAGCGGATGCGCACGGGGTCCATCGAGTCGCTGCGCATCCCGTCGAACCCGCTCGACGTCCTCGCGCAGCAGCTGGTGGCGATGACCGCGATGGACACGTGGCAGCTGGACGAGCTGCTGGCGCTGGTGCGGCGGGCGGCGCCGTTCGCGGCGCTGCCGGAGTCGGCGTTCACCGCGGTCCTGGACATGCTGGCGGGCCGCTACCCGTCCGATGCGTTCGCGGAGCTCAGACCACGGGTGGTGTGGGACCGGGTGGCGGGGACGATCACCGGCCGGCCGGGGGCGCAGCGGCTCGCGGTCACCTCCGGCGGCACCATCCCCGACCGCGGGCTGTTCGGCGTGTTCCTCGCGGGCGCCGACCCGAAGAAGGGCGGCGGCCGGGTCGGCGAGCTCGACGAGGAGATGGTGTACGAGTCCCGCGTGGGGGACGTGTTCACGCTGGGCACGACCTCGTGGCGGATCGAGGACATCACCCGTGACCGGGTGCTGGTGTCCCCCGCGCCCGGGGTTCCGGGCCGGCTCCCGTTCTGGAAGGGGGACCAGCTGGGCCGCCCCCTCGAACTGGGCCGTGCGGTGGGCGCGTTCCTGCGCGAGCTCGGCGGCCTGGCGCAGGAGGACGCCCGGCTGCGCCTGGTGGCGGCCGGCCTCGACGCCTGGGCCGCGGAGAACGTGCTGGCGTACCTGGCGGAGCAGCGCGAGGCCTGCGGTCACGTCCCGGACGACCGGACCATCGTGGTCGAGCGGTTCCGTGACGAGCTCGGGGACTGGCGGGTCGTGGTCCATTCCCCGTTCGGCGCCCAGGTGCACGCCCCCTGGGCCCTGGCTCTCGGCGCCCGCCTCGCCAAGAAGTACGGGATGGACGCGCAGGTCATGCATGCGGACGACGGGATCGTGCTGCGGCTGCCCGATGCGGACCTGCTCTCGATGGACCTGCTCGACCACGACCCCACCGCTCCGCACGCCTTCGGGTTCGACGACGAGCAGGCCCCGCTGGGCGCCGCGGACGTCGCCTTCGAGCACGGGGAGGTCAACCGGATCGTCACGGACCAGGTGGGGGGCTCCGCGCTGTTCGCCTCCCGGTTTCGCGAGTGCGCGGCGCGCGCCCTGCTGCTGCCGCGCCGCAGCCCCGGCAAGCGCACCCCGCTGTGGCAGCAGCGCCAGCGGGCCTCCCAGCTGCTCCAGGTGGCCTCGGAGTTCGGGTCGTTCCCGATCGTGCTGGAAGCCGTACGGGAGTGCCTGCAGGACGTGTTCGACGTGCCGGGGCTGACGGAGCTGATGGGGGACATCGAGGCGCGCCGGGTCCGCCTGGTCGAGGTCACCACTCCCGAGCCGTCCCCCTTCGCCCGGTCGCTGCTCTTCGGGTACGTCGCCCAGTTCCTGTACGAGGGGGACTCGCCGCTCGCCGAGCGCAGGGCGGCCGCGCTCTCGCTGGACTCCCGCCTGCTGGCGGAGCTGCTCGGCCAGGCGGAGCTGCGCGAACTGCTCGACGCGCAGGTGCTGGAGGAACTGGAGCGGGAGCTGCAGTGGCTGACCGGGGACCGGCGGGCCAAGGACGCCGAGTCCGTCGCCGACCTGCTGCGCCTGCTCGGCCCGCTGACCACGGCCGAACTGGCCGAGCGGGGCGCCGATCCGGCCTGGCCCCGGGCCCTGGCCGACTCCCGCCGGGCCATCGCGGTCCGGATCGGCGGCGCGGACCACTGGGCGGCGATCGAGGACGCGGGCCGGCTGCGCGACGCGCTGGGCACGGCCCTGCCGGTCGGCGTCCCCGAGGCGTTCACCGAACCGGTCCGGGACCCCCTCGGCGACCTGCTGGCCCGCTACGCCCGCACCCACGGGCCGTTCACCACGGCCGCCGTCGCCGGCCGCTTCGGCCTGGGCACAGCGGTGACGGAGGGCGCGCTGCACCGGCTCGCGGCGGCGGGCCGGATCGTGCAGGGCGAGTTCCACCCGGCCGGCATCGGCCAGGAGTGGTGCGACGCGACCGTGCTGCGCAGGCTGCGCCGCCGCTCCCTGGCCGCGCTGCGCCAGGAGCTGGAGCCGGTCCCGCCGACCTCCCTGGCCACGTTCCTGCCGCAGTGGCAGCATCTGGGCGGTGCGCTGCGCGGCATCGACGGACTGGCCCGGGCCGTCGAACAGCTCCAGGGCGCCCCGGTGCCCGCCTCGGCGCTGGAACGGCTGATCCTCCCCTCGCGGGTGGCGGGCTACTCGCCGGCCCTGCTGGACGAGCTCACCACCACCGGGGAGGTGGTCTGGGCGGGCGCCGGGGCCCTCCCGGGCAAGGACGGCTGGGTCTCGCTGTACCTGGCGGACGCGGCCCCGTTGTTGCTGCCGCCGCCGCACCCGCTGGAGCTGACGCCCCTTCACCGGTCCGTGCTCGACACCCTGTCGGGCGGGTACGGGCTGTTCTTCCGTCAGCTCGCCGAGTCGGTGCGCGCCACGTGGTCCGAGGCCACCGACCTCGAACTGGCCGACGCCGTATGGGACCTGGCCTGGTCGGGCCGGCTGACCAATGACACGCTCGCTCCGCTGCGCTCACTGCTGGGCTCGGGCCGGACCGCGGGCGCCACCGCCCACCGGGCCCGGCGCACCGTCCCCCGCGGACGGTACGGGACGCTCGGCGCGCAGGTGTCCCGTCCGGGCCCGCCCACGGTCTCCGGCCGCTGGTCGCTGCTGCCCGCACAGGCGCCCGACGCCACCCACCGGGCCCATGCGCTGGCCCGGACGCTGCTGGACCGGCACGGCGTGGTCACGCGGGGTGCGGTGGCCGCGGAGGGCGTGGAGGGCGGCTTCAGCGCGGTCTACCGCGTCCTGTCAGCGTTCGAGGACAGCGGGCAGGCCCGCCGGGGTTATGTCGTGGAGGGCCTGGGCGCGGCCCAGTTCGCGATGGACGGCGCGGTGGACCGGCTGCGGTCGGCCGAGCGGACTCCGCCCCCGCTGGCGGCGGTGGTCCTGGCGGCCGCCGACCCGGCGAACGCGTACGGCGCGGCCCTGCCCTGGCCGGAGCCCCCGGCCGGGTCCACGCACAAGCCGGGCCGCAAGGCGGGTTCGCTGGTGGTCCTGGTCGACGGTGAGCTCGCCCTGTACGTGGAGCGGGGCGGCAAGACGCTGCTGGCGTGGCCCCCGGCGGAGGACCCGCGTCTCGCGGCGGCCACCGCGGCCCTGGTGGCGGCGTCCCGGTCCGGCACGCTCCCGGCGCTCACGGTGGAGCGCATCAACGCGGCCGCGGCGCTGACTTCGCCGCTGGGCCGGGCGCTGGAGGCCGCCGGATTCCACGCCACCCCGCGGGGACTGCGTCTGCGGACCTGAATCCGGCATTCCGGTCTCGAGCATTGCACTTACGTCCCGCTTATGTATTGAGCATGTCACGAAGGCCGTCTCAGGTGGCCGACCCGCCCCGTTCTCGACTATCAAGATCCACGCAGGCACCGAAAGCGAAGGTGTCTCGTCAAAAAATGAACATCATGGGGGACCAGAAAAGTGAGCACCAACGGTATGCGACGAGCAGCAACGGGCGTCATCGGTCTGGCGGTTGCCGGCACCCTGACGCTGACCGGCTGTAAGAACGGCAACGAGGAGGCCGCCCCGGCGCAGTCGAGCGCGCCGGCCACCCAGCCGAGCTCCCCGGAGGGCTACGGCTCCGCGCAGCCCTCCGCCCCGGCCAGCCCGGCCACCGGCGGCAGCGACGCGTCCGGCGGCGCCGCGGGTGGTGCCGCGGGCGCCCAGGCGAAGCCCGGCCAGACCTTCAAGATCGGCGAGACGGCGACCGTGCCGTTCAGCTACGGCAACACCAAGGGCGGCACCCTCGCCCTCACCGTCACCGCCGTCGAGCAGGGCCAGCCGGCCGACCTGGCGCCGCTCAACCTGGGCGACAAGGTGAAGGGGATGATCCCCTACTACGTCCGCTACTCGGTGAAGAACGTCGGCACCGTCGACCTCTCGTTCACCTCCGTGGGCCACGTGAAGGGCCTGCTCCCCGACGGCTCCGAGGCCCAGGGCGTCTCCGTCATCGGCAAGTTCGAGAAGTGCAAGGACGACGCGCTGCCGAAGGGCTTCACCAACGGCCAGACGCAGACCGGCTGCGCCATCGCCCTGGCCCCCTCGGCCCAGACGAAGGTCGTCGGCGCCGAGTACTGGGGCGACCCGTACAACAACCTGAGCAACGGCAAGGGCCTCTTCTGGAAGTAGTCGCCCGGCGGAAGCGCCGGCGGCCACCACCGCCCCTTCCCCTGCCCGGCCGAAGCCCCCCGCCCCCCCCCCCCGCCCCGC
>NZ_JBHYVA010000712.1:0-4325 GCF_042750055.1 Streptomyces sp. NPDC059456 | reverse complement strand
GTTCATGCCTGTCCGGTGGGGTCCGACAGGCCGTCGACTGGAGGTTCGGATGCGTCGCTTGGCCACACGTCAGTTAGCGCTCGCCGCCCTCGCCGGGGCGCTGGTCTCCACCGGCGCCGCGGCCCCGCCGTCCCCGGCGACGGGCGGCACGCCCGCCAAGGTCCCGGTCGCCGTCGGGTACGGCGGGGCCGTCGCCAGCGTCGACGCCGACGCGTCGGCCGCCGGACTCGCGGTCCTGCGGTCCGGTGGCAACGCCGTGGACGCCGCCGTCGCGACGGCCGCCGCGCTCGGGGTCACCGAGCCGTACTCGGCCGGCATCGGCGGAGGCGGCTACTTCGTCTACTACGACGCCAAGTCCCGCCGGGTGCAGACCGTCGACGGCCGCGAAACCGCCCCCGCGACGGCCACCGCCGGCCTGTTCCAGGAGAACGGGGTCCCCATCCCGTTCGAACAGGGCCAGACCAGCGGCCGCTCCGTCGGCGTCCCCGGCACCCCGGCCACCTGGAAGAGCGCCCTCGACGCCTGGGGCAGCCGCCCGCTCGGCCAACTCCTGCGGCCCGCCGAGAAACTGGCCCGCGACGGGTTCACCGTCGACGCGACCTTCCGGGCCCAGACGGAGCTCAACCAGGACCGCTTCAAGGACTTCCCCGACACCAGGAAACTGTTCCTGCCCGGCGGCGCCCTGCCGGTGGTCGGCTCCACCTTCAAGAACCCCGACCTGGCCGCCACGTACGCGGAACTGGCCCGCAAGGGCACCGGCGCCGTCTACCGGGGCCCGATCGCCGACGACATCGTCCGGGCCGTCCGCAAGCCCCCCGTGGACCCGGCCGCCACCCGGATCGTCCGCTCCGGCGACCTGACCGCCGGCGACCTGCGCGCGTACGAGACCAAGCGCCCGGCCCCGACCCGCGTCGGCTACCGGGGCCTCGACGTGTACAGCATGGCGCCCTCCTCCTCGGGCGGCACCACCGTCGGCGAGGCGCTCAACATCCTGGAGCGCACCGACCTCTCGAAGCTGTCGGAGACCCAGTACCTGCACCGTTTCATCGAGGCCTCGCGGATCTCGTTCGCCGACCGCGGCCGCTGGGTCGGCGACCCGGCCGCCGAGAACGTGCCGACGAAGGAGCTGCTCTCGCAGAGGTTCGCCGACTCGCGCGGCTGCCTCATCTCCCCGGACCGGACGCTGACCAGCCCGCTCGCCCCCGGCGACCCGCGCCACCCCGCGGCCTGCGGCGGCTCCGGCCAGGCCGCCCCGACCACGTACGAGGGGGAGAACACCACGCACCTGACGGTCGCCGACCGCTGGGGCAACGTCGTCTCCTACACCCTGACCATCGAGTCCACCGGTGGCAGCGCGATCACCGTCCCGGGCCGCGGCTTCCTCCTCAACAACGAGCTGACCGACTTCTCCTTCGCCCCGGCCGCCCCCGGGGTCCCGGACCCGAACCTGCCCGGCCCCGGCAAGCGGCCGCGCTCGTCCATGTCCCCGACCATCGTGCTCGACGACGGGCGCCCGGTGCTCGCCGTGGGCTCCCCGGGCGGCGCCACCATCATCACCACCGTCCTGCAGACCCTGATCGGGCACCTGGACCGGGGCCTTCCGCTGGTCGACGCCATCGCGGCGCCGCGGGCCAGCCAGCGCAACCAGACCACCACCGAGCTGGAACCGGGCCTGTGGAACAGCCCGTTGCGCACCGAGCTGGAGGCGCTGGGCCAGGCCTTCCGGCAGAACCCGGAGATCGGCGCCGCCACCGGGGTCGAGCGGCTCCCGGACGGGCGCTGGCTGGCCGCGGCCGAGCCGACCCGGCGCGGCGGGGGCTCGGCGATGGTGGTCCACCCGCAGGGCAAGCCGTAGGACCATCGGCGGCCGGGTGGCCATCGTGCGGGAGGCGGCCGGGCCGGTCACGGTCCGGGCCGTCGGCGAGGTGCCCGGTCTGCCGGTCCAGGTGCGGGGCGAGCCGGAGCCGCTGCGGGCGAAGCCGAACCGGCCGGCCGCCCGCGCCGGTCGGCCATTTCCATAAACTATGAATATAAAAATGCTATGCTTCGGGCATGAGTCGTCATGACACCGCTCCTGGTGCCTCCGCCGCCATCGGGGCAGCCCTCTACGGCCTGGCCACCAGGGCCGCGAGACGCCTGCCCCGGGACATGAGCCTGACGTCCGCCGCCACCCTGGCCACCCTGGACCGGACCGGCCCGCGGCGCATCACCGATCTGGCCGCGGTCGAGGGCGTCACCCAGCCCGCGATGACCTCCCTGGTCCGGGTGATGGAGGAGTCCGGCCTGGTCGAGCGGCGGGGCGACGCGTCCGACAAGCGGGTCACGCTGGTGTGCCTGACCGAGGCCGGCGCCTCCTATGTCCGGACGCGGCGCCAGGCGGGCGTCCACGCGTTCGAACGGTTGATCGGCGAGCTCACCGGCGACGAGGTCGAGGCACTGGTGGCGGCCCTTCCGGCGCTGAAGCATCTGACAGAGCTCGAAAGCCAGGACCGCGAAGGGCCGAATCAGTGACCGGGCAGCCGGCCGGCGGGGTCGCGGCGAAGACGTTCCCGGTGGCGCGCTCCGAGGCACGGCTGCTGGTCCCCGCCCTGATGTTCATCGCACTGGTCGTGGCGGCGGTCGCCAGCCTCGGGACGCCGCTCATCACCAGCGTGGCGACCTCGTTCCACGTCCCGCTGGGCAGCGCGCAGTGGACGCTGACCGTCGCGCTGCTCAGCGGCGCCGTCGCCACGCCGGTCCTGGGCCGGCTCGGAGCCGGCCCGCACCGGCGGGTCACGGTCCTCGCCACGCTGGCGGTCGTCGTCGCCGGCAGCGCGCTCACCGTGCTGCCGCTGCCGTTCGCGTGGCTGCTGGCCGGCAGGGCGGCCCAGGGCGTCGGGCTCGGGCTGACGGCGCTGATGATGGGCGTGGCCCGGGACCACCTCCCCGAGGAGCGCAGCGC
Organism: Streptomyces sp. NPDC059456; assembly: GCF_042750055.1. Lineage (NCBI taxonomy): Bacteria > Bacillati > Actinomycetota > Actinomycetes > Kitasatosporales > Streptomycetaceae > Streptomyces > Streptomyces sp. NPDC059456. The sequence goes on along the minus strand of NZ_JBHYVA010000712.1, from coordinate 1,384 downwards.
GGCCGTGATCGCCCTGATCTCGGTGGTCTCGATCATCGGGGCCGGCGTCGGCTACCCGCTGGCCGCACTGCTCGCCGAGCTCGGCGGGGTACGGGCCGCCTACGGCCTCGGCCTGGCCGTCACCGCCGCCGCCCTGCTGACCGCGTGGCGCTCCATGCCCGAAGCCCCCGAAGGCCGCTCCGCCCGCGTGGACGTGGCAGGCGCGGTCGTCCTGGCCGCCGCGCTGCTCCTGGTGCTGCTCCTCGCCGGCGAACGGAACCTGTGGAGCCGGCACCTCGCCGTGGCGGCGGGCCTCGCCGTCGTCGCGGTGGTGCTGCTCTGCGTCTGGGCCGTCATCGAGCTGCGCAGCACGACGCCCCTGGTCGACGTGCGGGCGCTGCGGCACCCGGCGGTCGCCGGGGCGAACCTCGCCATGTTCGCCGGCGGGATCGGCATGTACCTCCTGCTCACGCTCATCACCCGGTACGCGCAGACGCCGCACGGCGCCGGCTACGGCTTCGGGCTGACGACCTTCGTCGCCGGGCTGGTCCTCATCCCGTTCTCGGTGCTGGGGTTCGTCGCCGGCAAGCTCACGCCGCGGGTCCGGAAGCGGATCGCCGACCCCCTGCTCCTGGCCGGCAGCGCCGTCGTGGTCGGCGGCGGGTTCGCCCTGTTCGCGGCGGCCCGGTCGGACCTGGCCCAACTGTTCGCGGCGATGGGCGTGCTCGGCTTCGGTGTCGGCGGCTTCTCGGCCGCGATGCCCGGGGTCATCCTGGCCGTCACCCCCAGGAGCGAGACGTCGAGCGCCATGAGCTTCAACTACGTCGTCCGCAGCGTCGGGTACTCCCTCGGCAGCGCCATCGGCGGCCTGATCCTCGCCGCGGGCACCGGCCCCGGCCACCTCTTCCCCGACGACAGCGCCTACACCACCGCGGCGCTGGTCGGCATCGGAGTCATGGCGATCGCGACGCTGACGAGCCTCGCTCTCGCCCGCCGACGCCCGTCCGGGACCAACCCGTAAGCCGGATGCACTCGTTCCAACACTGGAGGTTCCATGCCCAAGGGCTACTGGGTCAGCGTCTACCGCACCATTTCAGACCCCGAGAAGCTGGCTGCCTACAACAGACTGGCCGGTCCGGCCGTGGCGGCCGCGGGCGGTCGGACTTTCGTCCGTGGCGGTCGGGTCGTGGCGCATGACGCCGGAATCGCCGAACGCACCATCCTGGTCGAGTTCGACAGCTTCGAGCAGGCCGTCGCGGCGCGCGAGAGTGCGGCCTACCAGGAGGCGCTGGCCGCCCTCTCCGACGGCGTCGAGCGCGACTTCCGCATCGTCGAAGGCACCGACTGACCGGGGTCCGGTCGGATCCTCACCGTGATGCGCGTGGGGGCCGGGGTGCGAACCCGG
>NZ_JBHYVA010000711.1:0-4337 GCF_042750055.1 Streptomyces sp. NPDC059456 | reverse complement strand
CGTCCGTGCCGTACGTGCCGTCGGTGTCCATGAAACCCCTGCCCCCTGCCGTGCCTGCGCTGCGTCGCTCAATGTAGTTGCCCGGAGGCGGCCGTGGGCCCGTACCGGCCCATGCCTCCGCAGCGTCCACAAGACATGCGGCGGGTCCTTCCTATGGCCGTCACGGACAAGGACACGCGGACACCACTCCCGAACGGAGCATGCCGTACCCCCTCCCCCGGGCCTAGCCTGCGGACAAAGACACAAGTGCGTCCGAAAACACCCCCCAGGAGCCCTCTATGACCGCTGTTCCGCAGGAGCGCAAGATCGTCACCGCGATCCCCGGCCCGAAGTCGCAGGAGCTGCAGGCGCGCCGTCTGCAGACGGTGGCCGGCGGCGTGGGCTCCGTGCTGCCCGTCTTCACGGCCCGCGCGGGCGGCGGCATCATCGAGGACGTCGACGGCAACCGCCTGATCGACTTCGGCTCCGGCATCGCCGTGACCTCGGTCGGCGCCTCCGCCGAGGCCGTCGTGCGCCGTGCCTCCGCGCAGCTCGCGGACTTCACGCACACCTGCTTCATGGTCACGCCGTACGAGGGCTACGTCGAGGTCTGCGAGGCGCTCGCCGAGCTGACCCCGGGCGACCACGCGAAGAAGTCGGCGCTGTTCAACTCCGGTGCCGAGGCCGTCGAGAACGCCGTCAAGATCGCCCGTGCGTACACCAAGCGCCAGGCCGTCGTCGTCTTCGACCACGGCTACCACGGCCGTACGAACCTCACGATGGCGCTGACCGCGAAGAACATGCCGTACAAGAACGGCTTCGGCCCGTTCGCCCCCGAGGTCTACCGCGTCCCGGTCGCCTACGGCTACCGCTGGCCCACCGGCGCCGAGAACTGCGGCCCCGAGGCCGCCGCGCAGGCGATCGACCAGATCACCAAGCAGATCGGCGCCGACAACGTCGCCGCGATCATCATCGAGCCCGTGCTCGGCGAGGGCGGCTTCATCGAGCCGGCCAAGGGCTTCCTGCCGGAGATCGTGAAGTTCGCCAACGAGAACGGCATCGTCTTCGTCGCCGACGAGATCCAGTCCGGCTTCTGCCGCACCGGCCAGTGGTTCGCGTGTGAGGACGAGGGCATCGTCCCGGACCTGATCACCACCGCCAAGGGCATCGCGGGCGGTCTGCCGCTCGCCGCCGTGACGGGCCGCGCCGAGATCATGGACGCCGCGCACGCGGGCGGCCTGGGCGGCACCTACGGCGGCAACCCGGTGGCCTGCGCCGGTGCGCTGGGTTCCATCGAGACCATGAAGGAGCTCGACCTCAACGCCAAGGCGAAGAAGATCGAGTCGATCATGAAGGCCCGCCTGACGGCCATGCAGGAGAAGTACGACATCATCGGCGACATCCGCGGCCGCGGCGCCATGATCGCGATCGAGCTGGTCAAGGACCCCGCGTCCAAGACCCCGTTCCCGGAGGCGGCCGGCGCGCTCGCCAAGGCCTGCCACGCCGAGGGCCTGCTCGTCCTCACCTGCGGCACCTACGGCAACGTGCTCCGTTTCCTCCCGCCGATCGTCATCGGCGAGGACCTGCTGAACGAGGGCCTGGACCTCATCGAGGCGGCGTTCGCGGCCATCGGCACGGACGTCTGAGCGACTCACCGAACGCAGGAGCCAGCCTGTACCGCCGGTAACGGGCGGGCGCTGTGAAGAAGATGTGGGGGGCCGATGGCAGGAGCGCGTTCCTGCTGTCGGTCCCCTTTCCTCTGCCGTACGGTTTCTGCAGATGAGTGAGACACCCCGTTCCCGGGAAACCGGGGGCGACACCAGTACCGGGCTTCCCCAGCGCCGCACTGGGCCTGCGTTCGCGCACACTCCTCACCGATCGGACGGCCGTTCGCCCCAAACCCCCCGGGGCGCTCGGCAACCCGATCCGGGCGGCCGTCCCGGAACCACCCCCCCTGTTCCGGGACGGCCGGCCATCCTCCTCCTTCTCTCCCTGCTGGGGCTCGCCCTGACGACCTGGCAGGTCCTGGTGTCGGGTCCACTGCTCGCACCGGACGAACGCCTCAGCCGCGTCCTGGTCCGCACGGTCCCCGACGCCGTCACCGAGCGCCTCTCCGACCTGGGCAACGTCCCCGTGGCCGTTCCGGTCCTGGTCCTGGCGATGGCGTATTCGGTGCGCCGCTCCCGCGCCTGGGCCCCGGCCCTGACCGCGGGGCTGGCGATGGCCCTGGTCCCGGCGGTGATCGTGCCGCTGAAGGCGTGGACCGCCCGCCCGGGGCCGCTGGAGCCCTGGGCCGCCGGCTACTACCCCTCCGGCCACACGGCCACCGCGGCCGCCGCCTACGTCGGCGCGGCCCTGCTGATCGGCCCGCACGCCCGCCGCCCCTGGCCGATGGCCCTCGCGCTCTTCCTGACGGCCGCGACGGCCACCGGCTTGATCCTGCGCGGCTGGCACTGGCCCCTCGACGTGCTGGCCAGCTGCTTCCTGTGCACCCCCCTCCTGCTGCTCGTCGCCCGCGCCGCGGCCCGCGCCGTCAGACCCGCCGCATAGCCTGGCCCGCGTTCCGCACCGACGAGGGAGGGGTGACGCGATGGGTGCCGGCGGCTGGGATTACGTGACGGAGTACGAGGGCAGCGTCGAGGCGTCGCTGAGCGCCCTTCAGGCGCGGGTGTTCGCGGAGGAGTTCGGGGAGGCCGGCGCGTACCCGGACCTGGCCGCGCTGTGGGCCGACCACGAGTTCATGGGCACGCAGGGCACGCACACGATCCTCGACGTCGTGAAGGTCTTCCCGGGACCGGAGGAGGAGGACGGCACCGTCCGCCCCCTCCCGGCCGACCGGGTGCGGCACCACTTCGGCACGGACCGGCCCACCAGGGACCGGTTCGAGGAACTGATCGCCCGGGCCTGGGGGGCCATGAACCAGCACGACTACGAGGCGAGCCTGGTCGGCGAGGGCGAGCTGCGCTGGAGCGGGCTGTACGTGCTGCTGTACTCCGCCGACGCGGGCGACGCGGGTGACGAGCCCACCCACGTCGGCTTCTACGGCTCCTCCGGCCACTGACGCAGGTGTCCGGCCCGGTGCCCCGGAGGGCGCCGGACCGGCCGGACCCGACGGACCGGCCGGACCCGGACGACCGGCCCGACCCGACGGACCGGCCGGACCCGGACGACCGGCCCGACCCGGACGACGGTCAGCCGCCGAAGTAGGCGTCGAAGTTCTTCGAGAACTCCCAGCCTCCGAAGCGGTCCCAGTTGACCGACCAGGTCATCAGGCCGCGCAGGGCGGGCCAGCTGCCGTGCGTCGCGTAGGTTCCGCAGTTCGTCTTCTTCGTCAGGCAGTCCAGCGCCTTGTCCACCTCCGCGGGCGGGGTGTGGCCGTTGCCCGCGTTGGTCGTGGCCGGCAGACCGATCGCCACCTGGTCCGGGCGCAGCGGCGGGAAGACGCGTGCGGTGTCGCCCGCGACGGGGAAGCCGGTGAGCAGCATGTCGGTCATGGCGATGTGGAAGTCGGCGCCGCCCATGGAGTGGTACTGGCCGTCGAGGCCCGTGATCGGGCCCGAGTTGTAGTCCTGGACGTGCAGCAGGGTGAGGTCGTCGCGCAGGGCGTGGATGACCGGGAGGTAGGCCCCGGCGCGCGGGTCCTGGCCGCCCCAGGGGCCGGAGCCGTAGTACTGGTGACCGAGCTGGACGAAGAAGGTCTCCGGGGCCATCGTCAGGACGAAGTCCGGGCCGTACCTGGCCTTGAGGGTCTTGACGGCCGAGATGAGGTTGACGATCACCGGGGTGGTGGGGGCCCGGAAGTCGGTGTCTGCGGTGGCCAGGGAGAGGGAGTGGCCCTCGAAGTCGATGTCGAGTCCGTTGAGCCCGTACTCGTCGATGATCTTGCTGACGGAGGACACGAAGGTGTCGCGGGCGGCCGTGGTGGCGAGCTGGACCTGGCCGTTCTGGCCGCCGATCGAGATCAGGACCTTCTTGCCGGCCGCCTGCTTGGCCTTGATGGCGGCCTTGAACTCGGCCGGGGTCTCCACGCCCGGGCATTCGGCGACCGGACAGAGCGAGAAGCGGATGTCCCCGGAGGTCACCGACGTCGGTTCGCCGAACGCGAGGTCGATGACGTCCCAGGAGGCCGGTACGTCGGCCATCCGGAGGTATCCGGAGCCGTTGGCGAAGCTCGCGTGGAGGTAGCCGACCAGGGCGTGGGCCGGGAGGCCGGGGTTGCCCGGGTTGCCGCCTGCGCTCGTCGTGGAGGCGGTGACGGGGGCGCTCTTCGCGGACTCGCCGGCCGCGTTCACCGCGCTGAAACACAATGTTTAATCGGGGGTCGCGGCGGGAGCGGTGACAGTAGCCGAGGTTACGGT
>NZ_JBHYVA010000710.1:0-4342 GCF_042750055.1 Streptomyces sp. NPDC059456 | reverse complement strand
CCCGCGGCGCGCGCGAGCAGCAGCACGCCCCGGCCCTCCCCGCCCGCGGTGCCCAACGGGACGGCCACGGCGGGCCCGAGCCCGCTGTCCTCCCGGACCTGGGCCTCGGCAGGGTAGAGCTCGTCCTGGGGGGCCAGAACGGCCGTGACGGGCCGGCCGGCCCGGTGCGCGGTGCCGGAGAGCGTTCCGGCGAACGGGACGACGAGGCCCTGCCGCGCGGACCGGTCCGCGCCGGCGGCGAACTCCACGACCAGGCCGTCGACACCGGCCACCGGCACGGCGATGTCCGCGAGCCGCGCATCGGTGATCTCCCGGGCGCGGCGGGTGATGAGTTCCAGCACCGCCGGGCGCGAACTGCCGGACAGCAGGCTCTCGGTGATCTCCGCGCTCGCCTTGAGCCACCGCTGCTGGAGCTGCGCCCCCTCGTAGAGCCGCGCGTTGTCGATCGCCACACCCGCCGCCACCGACAGGGTGGAGATCACGGTCTCGTCCTCGGTGTCGAAGTCGACCCCGCCCCGCTTGTCGGTCAGGTAGAGGTTGCCGAACACCTCGTCACGGACCCGGATCGGTACGCCCAGGAACGTGCGCATGGGCGGATGATGGGCCGGAAAGCCGTACGAAGAGGAGTGTCTGCCGAGGTCGGTGAGGCGCAAGGGCTCCGGGTGGTGGATGACCTCCCCGAGCAGACCGTGGCCGGCCGGCAGCGGACCGATCTCGGCGATCTCCTCGTCGGTGAGCCCGACCGTCAGGAACTGGACCAGGGTGCGGCCGTCGGGGCCGATCACGCCCAGCGCCCCGTATTCGGCGTCCACGAGCAGCGCGGCCGCCTCCACGATCCGCCGCAGCACCTGGGCGAGATCCAGCTCCCGCCCCACCGACACCACGGCCTCCAGGAGGCTGTGCACCCGGTCGCGGGTGCCGCGCACGGCGTCGATGCGGACCTGGAGTTCGTCCAGCAGCTCGTCCAGCCGCATCCTCGGCACCTGCGTCAACGGATCCCCCACACCCACGCGCTGTCCCTCCGCCCCGACCCCGATGGCCCGACCCGCGCCCAGCGTATCGACACGCCGGGGCCCCGCGGACGGCGTTGCGCACGGAAGCCGTCCGTGACTGACTTGATCGAAGCGTTGGACGACGAAGGGGCGGAGAGGGCCATGGGACTCGGCAAGGCGGTCTACGAGAAGGAACTGCTGCGGCTCCAGACGGAGCTGATCAAGCTCCAGGAATGGGTACGGGCGGAGGGCGCCCGGCTGGTCGTCGTCTTCGAGGGCCGCGACGCGGCGGGCAAGGGAGGCACGATCAAGCGGGTCGCGGAGCACCTCAACCCCCGCGTGGCCCGGATCGCGGCCCTCCCGAAGCCGACGGAACGCGAGCGCACCCAGTGGTACTTCCAGCGCTACGTGGAGCACCTGCCCGCCGCGGGCGAGATCGTGCTGTTCGACCGCAGCTGGTACAACCGGGCGGGAGTGGAACACGTCATGGGGTTCTGCACGCCCGCCGAGCACCAGCTGTTCCTGCGCCAGTGCCCCGTCTTCGAACGCATGCTGGTCGAGGACGGGATCCTGCTGCGCAAATACTGGTTCTCGGTCAGCGACGCCGTGCAGGAGGAACGCTTCCGCCGCCGTACGCAGGATCCGTTGCGGCAGTGGAAGCTCTCCCCGATGGACCTGGAGTCCCTCACCCGGTGGGAGGCGTACTCCCGGGCGAAGGACCAGATGCTCGTCCACACCGACACGGCGGACTCTCCGTGGTACGTGGTCGAGAGCGACGACAAGCGCAGCGCGAGGCTCAACATGATCGCCCACCTGCTGTCCTCGGTCCCGTACGAGGACGTCCCCCTGCCTTCGCTGGACCTCCCGCCGCGGCCCCCGTCGACGGGATACGTGCGCCCGCCCAAGGACCTCCAGAACGCCGTGCCGGACTACGCGGCGAAGCTCCGCAACGCCTGACGGGGGCGCGCGGCCGACTACGCGTACAGCGCGGAGATCGCGTCGAGCGCCGCCCGCAGCCCCCGGGGCCGCATCATCCCGGCAGTCGCTGCCCGAACCGGCCACCCGGGGCCCGCGAGGAGGACCAGGGGCCCGGTCCGTGCTCCCTTGAGCCCGAACACCGTCGACGCCACGTGCCTCGCCAGGGCGCTGTCCGCCGTCGACGAGGACTGCGACCACAGCACCACGGCCGCCGGACCCGACCGGCGCACGGCCGCCCGCAGGGCCTCCGCCGGCACGGCCGCACCGAACATGCGGATCGGCAGGCCGCGTTCGGCCAGACCCGCGGCCAGCGCCTCCAGCGGGAGGGTGTGCTGCTCGCCGGGAAGGCAGGCGAGGACCACCGGTGCCGTTCGGGCCGGGACGGACGGTGCGGTGACCGCCGCCCGGCGCAGGGCGGTCGACACGTGCCAGGACAGCAGATGTTCCACCTCGACGTACCGGTCGTCGGAGGACTCCCACTTGCGGCCCGCGGCATGGAGGGTCGGCGCCATCACCTCCTCCCACGCGGTCACGAGGCCATGGGTCTCCATGGCCTGCTGCAACAGGGCCTCCATGGCCGGCCCGTCGAGCCGCACCGCGGCCCGCGCCAGCCCGCGGCACTCCTGCAGCACTTCGCCGAGGGGCAGCCCGTGGCCCGAACCGGGCTGACGGGGCCCCCGCGGAGCACCCGGCGCCACGACGGCTTCCCGCGGCGGGCGCGGCAGGGGGCCGAGGGGGACACCGGATTCCGGGTGACGGCGCAGGGCCAGCGCTGCCCGCGCGGCCTCGGCGGGCGGGATGCCGGACGAGGTGAGACGGCACATCTCCTCCAGCATCGCGACGTCCCCCGGCAGCCAGCGCCGGTGTCTGCCCTCGTCGCGCACCGCCGGGCCGATTCCGTACCGCTGCTCCCAGGAACGCACGGTGGTCGGTGAAACGCCCAGGCGCCGCGCCACCGAGCCCGTCGACACCCCCGCGGTCGTCACCAGCCGCCGATGCGGGCGACGAAGAACGCGGCCACCATCACGGCCCCGAGGGCAATGAGGCCCAGGAAGGCCCAGGGGTGCTCCCACAGCCCTCCGTCCGGGCGTTCCGTGTGGGCGGAGGCCGTCGAGCCCTCCGCCGCCGGCGTCTCCTGCGGGGGAACGTTCGGCAGGGACATGATTCCTCCCTATGCGGTCAGGGGAAGCGTCCCGAGAAGGCCAGCATGACCAACATGGCCGAGCGGCGAAACTCGCAATGTTTCTGCATCGAATTCCGCTTCCGCCGAAGCCCGCCACCGGGGCTCGCGTCAGCGGGACAGGGCGCTGGGCCACCAGGCGCGCGGGCCGATGTCGATGACCAGCGCCGGCACCAGGAGGGACCGTACGACGAGCGTGTCCAGCAGGACCCCGAACGCGACGATGAAGGCGATCTGGACGAGGAAGGCCAGCGGAATCACCATCAGCGCCGCGAAGGTGGCCGCGAGCACCACGCCCGCCGAGGTGATCACCCCTCCCGTGGTGACGAGGCCGCGCAGCACGCCCTCGCGCGTGCCGAGGGCCAGGGTTTCCTCGCGCACGCGGGACATGAGGAAGATGTTGTAGTCCACCCCGAGGGCGACCAGGAACACGAACCCGTACAGCGGTACGGACGCATCCGTACCGCTGAAGCCCAGCAGGTGCTCGAAGACCAGCGCGGACACGCCCAGTGTCGCCAGGAAGTTGAGGGCGACCGTCGCGACCAGCAGGAGCGGCACGACCACGGAACGCAGCAGGGCGACCAGGACCAGCAGGATGATGGCGAGGACGATCGGCACGATCACGGTGCGGTCGCGGGCCGCGGTCTGCTGGGTGTCGGACTGCTGGGCCGTGTACCCGCCGACGAGCGCATCGGCGCCCGGCACGGCATGCACCCGTTCCCGCAGCCGCAGCACGGTCTCCTTCGCGGCGTCGCTGTCGGCCGCGGCGTCGAGCGTCGCGTCCAGGCGGACCCTGCCGTCCACGACGAGCGGCGCGCCCGTCGCCGGCCGCCCGCCCGCGGTGACGGCGGTGACCGCCGCGACGCCGTCCGTGCGCTCGGCGGCCGCGCGTACCTCTGCGACCCGGTCCGCTGCCGCGATGACGACGGCCGGGTTGCCGGAGCCGCCGGGGAAGTGCCGGGCAAGGGTTCGCTGCGCTTCCACCGACGGTGCGGCGTTGACGAAGATCTCGTCGAGGGGGACGCCCCTGGCGGACAGTCCCGGGGCGAAGCCGGCCAGGACCAGGAGCAGCAGGGCCGCGGACGCCCAGACCCGCCGCGGCGCCCGGCCGATCAGATCGGCGATGCGGCACCCGTTCCCGCAGCCGCAGCACGGTCTCCTTCGCGGCGTCGCTGTCGGCCGCGGCGTCGAG
>NZ_JBHYVA010000709.1:0-4342 GCF_042750055.1 Streptomyces sp. NPDC059456 | reverse complement strand
GGGTGTGTGTGCGGGCCGGCGGGGGGGGGCGGGGGCGCGCGCGGGCCGCGCCGCCGCGCCGCCCCCCCCCCCCCGCCCGCCCGCCCCCGCCCCCCCCCGGAGGGGATCCCGGCCGGGCCGTCGCGCTGGCGTCGATGCTCGCGGTCATGGTGGCGGCCATCATGATCCTGGCCTCGGTGGCGAAGCTCGGCTTCATCGCCGACCTGGTCTCCAAGCCGACGATGATCGGCTACATGAACGGCCTGGCCCTGACCATCCTGATCGGCCAGCTGCCGAAGCTGCTCGGCTTCAAGGTCGACGCGGACAACCTGATCGGCGAGTGCGCGGGCCTCGTGCGGCAACTCGCCGCCGGGGCGGCGGTGCCGGCCGCGGCCGCGGTGGGCCTGGGCGGGATCGCCCTGATCCTGGTCCTGCAGCGTTTCCTGCCGAAGGTCCCCGCGGTGCTCGTGATGGTGGTCCTGGCGATCGCCGCGGCCGCCGCCTTCGACCTGGGCGAGCACGGCGTGGGCCTGGTCGGGGTGCTGCCCGAGGGCTTCCCGCCGTTCACCCTCCCCGACGTGCGGGCCGCCGACCTCGCGCCGCTGCTCGGCGGTGCGCTGGGCATCGCCCTGGTGTCGCTGGCCGACACCATCTCCAACGCGTCCGCCTTCGCGGCCCGCACCGGGCAGGAGGTCCACGGCAACCAGGAGATGGCGGGCGTCGGCGCGGCCAACCTGGCGGCCGCGCTCTTCCAGGGCTTCCCCGTCAGCACGAGCGGGTCCCGGACGGCGGTGGCCGAACGCGCGGGCGCCCGCAGCCAGCTGACCGGGGTCGTCGGGGCCGCGCTCATCGTCCTCATGCTCGTGCTGGCTCCGGGCCTGTTCCGCAACCTCCCCCAGCCGGCCCTGGCCGCCGTGGTCATCACCGCCTCCCTGTCGCTGGCCGACGTACCCGGAGCCGCACGGCTGTGGCAGCAGCGCAAGGAGGAGTTCCTGCTGTGCTTCGCGGCCTTCGCGGGCGTGGCCCTGCTCGGCGTGCTGCCCGGGATCGCCATCGCCGTGGGCCTGTCCGTCCTCGGCGTCTTCCGGCGGGCCTGGTGGCCGTACGAGACGGTGCTCGGGCGGGTGCGGGGCCTGGAGGGCTACCACGACATCCGTTCCTACCCGCAGGCCGAACAGCTGCCGGGCCTGGTGATCTACCGGTTCGACGCCCCGCTCTTCTTCGCCAACGCCAGGTCGTTCCGCGACGAGGTCAGACGACTGGCCGGCGCGGACCCGCGGCCGAGCTGGATCGTGGTCGCGGCGGAGCCCATGACCGACGTGGACACCACCGCCGCCGACGTCCTGGAGGAGCTGGACGAGGCGCTCAACGCGCAGGGCGTCCACCTCGTGTTCGCCGAGCTCAAGGACCCCGTACGACGCAAGATCGAGCGGTACGAACTCACCCGGACCATCGATCCCGAGCACTTCTTCCCCACCGTGGAGGCCGCCGTCGCCGCGTTCCGCCTGCGCACCGGAGCGCATTGGTCCGCCGGCCCCGCACCACCCGACGGGGCGTGACCGCCCGCCGGGCGGGCGGGTCCCGCGCCCGCACCGGGCCGCTCAGGCCACGCCGTCGCCGCGTCCCCGCGCGGCCCGTCCCACGGTCAGGGCCAAGCGCCGGACCCGGCGCCAGTCCATCGGCGTCTTGGTGCGCGGTACACCGGGGCGGTCGCGGGGCACGCGCACGCGCAGGGCGCCGGACGCGATGCGGCAGCGCACCGGAGTGGACAGCACCAGCGCCTCGCCGTCGACACCGACCGGGATGGCGGGCGCTTGCGCGTCGACGACGACCTCCCTGGCGGTCAAGGTGGTCAGACCCCTGCCCTGTCCGCCGTGCAGCAGCAGCTCCGCCGCTTCGGCGGCGTTCGCGACGTCGACGCCCAGCACCCCCAGTGCACCGGAGTCCAGCCGCTCCCGGCGCCCCAGCCCGGCCGAATCCCCCCGCTGGTAGGGATTGTTGCTCACCAGGACGGCCTGGGGGCCGTCCAGCACCGTCGCATCCGCACGCACACCCAGGCGTGTTCCGCCGGTCCGGGCCAGCAGGGACGGCAGCATCTCCAGGATGGTGCGGGCCTTGTCGTCGCGGTAGGCCGGACTCTGCACGACCTCCGCGTACACGCCGAACGAGGCGCTGTTGACGAAGACGCGCCCCGGGCTGCCGTCCGCCGCCTCCCCCTCGTGGATGACGCCGAGGTCGACGTGCAGTTCGACCCCGTCGGTCAGCGCGTCGAGGCAGCGGGACGGGTCCTGCCGGTCCAGGCCCAGGTCCATGGCGAAGTGGTTGCGCGTACCGGCGCTGATCACCAGGAACGGGATGTCGTGCTCCACGGCCACGGCGGCCACCAGGGCCTGTGTGCCGTCGCCGCCCGCGACGCCGAGCAGGTCGGCCCCGTCCGCGACGGCCCGCCGGGCCAGCCCGGCGACGTCGTCGTGCCGCTCCGGATCGAGGACGAAGACCTCGGCGCCCAGGGCCCGGGCCCGCTCCGCCAGGCCGAACTTCTCGACCTTTCCGCCGCCCGAGCGCGGATTCATGATCAGGTAGGGCCGCTCGGCCCGGCCGGCGGGGTGCTCCGGCATGCCCGGCGCGCCGTCCTCGGCCAGGGCGGCCCTGCCCGCGGCGATGGCCAGGGCCCACAGGGCGAGCGAGACCAGCACGACCCACAACAGCCCCGCGGTCGCGTACAGGAGCAGGACGGCGAGCGGTGCGACGACCACCAGCAGCACGGCCAGCGCCCTGATCCAGCCGGTGTGGGTGAGCATCCACCACACGCCGGCCGCGGTGAGCGCCAGTCCCGCCCAGCCCACCCCCATCAGCACGAGGCTCGCGAGACCCCCGAACACCAGCAGCACCACGGGCGCCGCCAGGCCCGCCACCAGGGCCAGCCGCGCGGTCCAACGCCTGCTCATGGGACAACCTCCCGACCGGGACGACCTGCCGCCGCGTCACCGGCTGCCGGACGGACGTCGCGCATCCACTTCAGGCTACGAGCGCCGCCCCCGCGCGGCCTGCGCACCGCGCCCGCGCGGGGGCGAGCCCGCGGCCGTCCGCGTCGGATGGCACGACCCACCGGGACTTGGGACCATGTCCACGGAGGAAGCCATGCCCGATGACCCGCCGGAACCTCCGCCGCACGTGCCGGCGCCCCGCAAGCGCCGCCGACGGCTCGGTCTCACACTGCCCGGCTGCTGGGGCGCCCTCGTCCTGGCATGCCTGTCCTTCACCCCGTCGCTGCTTCCCCGCGGAGGCGTGCTCCAAGGTCTGATCTGCGGCATCAGCGCGGCCATCGGGTACGGGCTGGGCGTGATCGCGGCGTACGTGTGGCGCGCCTTCGCCGACCGGGACGCCCGCAGCCCCTCGCGCAGGTCGTGGCTGGTCCTGCTCGCCGCCGCACTCGTGCTCCTCGGCGTCTCGTTCGGGCTCGGGCAGTACTGGCAGCACGAGATCCGCCGGCTGATGGGGGTCACCGAGTACGACATCGTCACCACCGTGGCCTGTCCCTTCGTCGCCGCCCTCGTCTTCCTGCTCCTGCTCCTCACCGGGCGCGGGCTGCGCGCCCTGTACCGCCGGGCCGCCGCTCTGCTCGGGCGCCGGATCGGCAGGCGGGCGGCGCGCGTGGTGGGCTGGCTCCTGGTGGCCGGACTGGCGTGGGCCGCGTTCTCCGGGCTGCTGCTGAGCGGCTTCGTGAACGCGGCTAACGAAACCTTCTCGCTGCGTGACACGCAGACCCCGGAAGGCGTGCACCAGCCCACGACCGTGCTGCGCTCGGGCGGGCCCGGCTCGCTGGTGCCGTGGGAGTCACTGGGCCGGGAGGGCCGGGCGTTCACGGGCAGCGGACCGTCGGCCCAGGCCATCGGCGCGTTCACCCACCGTACGGCGCAGGAACCCATCCGGGCGTACGCCGGGCTGGAGACCTCCGACAGCACGGAGACCCGGGCGGCCCGGGCCGTCGCGGACCTCGAACGGGCGGGCGGCTTCGAACGCGCGAACCTGCTCGTGATGACCACCACGGGCAGCGGCTGGGTCGACCCCGCCGCCGTGGACTCGTTCGAGTACCTCGGCAACGGCGACACGGCGACGGTGGCGATCCAGTACTCGTACCTGCCCTCGTGGATGTCGTACCTCGTCGACCAGTCCAAGGCGCGCGAGGCGGGCCGCGACCTGTTCGACGCGGTCTACGACACGTGGTCCAAGCTGCCGCAGGACCGGCGTCCGCGCCTGTTCGCGGGCGGCGAGAGCCTGGGCTCCTTCGGTGGTGAGACGGCCTTCAGCGGGGAGTACGACCTGCGCAACCGCACCGCCGGCACGGTGTTCGCCGGCCCTG
>NZ_JBHYVA010000708.1:0-4346 GCF_042750055.1 Streptomyces sp. NPDC059456 | reverse complement strand
CCCCGCAACGGCGCGTCGCCGGCCCGCCGTCCGGGCCGGACGGTCAGCCGTACATGCTGAGCAGCTGTTCCGCCGACAGCTCCGTCAAGGGCTCCGAGCCGCCGCCGGGCAACGGCAGCTCGAACCAGACCGTCTTGCCGCGGTGGGTGCGGCGCGTGCCCCAGCCCGCCGACAGCATGCCGACCAGCTGGAGGCCGCGCCCGCCCTCGTCGGTGTCGCGGGCCCGGCGGCGGCGCGGCTGCACCAGGTTGCCGTCCCAGACCTCGCAGACGAGGGTCCGGTCGAGCAGCAGGCGGAGCCGGATCTCGCCCTCGCCGTACCGCAGGGCGTTCGTCACCAGTTCGCTGACCAGCAGTTCGGTGGTGTCGAGCAGCCCCTCCAGGCCCCACGCGGGGAGTTTCGCCCGGGCCAGCTCCCGCGCCCGGCCCACCGACCGGGCCTCGCGCGGCAGCTGCCAGTCCCCGACCGCGTCCATCGGCAGCCCCTGCACCCGCGCCATCAGCAGCGCGATGTCGTCCTCGCCGTGCCGCGTGTCCAGCGTGTTCAGCACGTGGTCGCAGACGTCCTCCAGCGGCCGCACCGGGTCGGCGAGCGCGTCCCGCAGCCCGCGCAGCCCCTCCTCCAGCGGGTGGTCGCGCGACTCCACCAGCCCGTCGGTGTACAGGGCCAGCAGGGCCCCCTCCGGGAGGTCCACCTCCACCTCCTCGAACGGCTCCCCGCCCACTCCGAGCGGCATCCCCGGCGGCACCTCCAGCAGCAGGGCGGGCCGGGGCGGGGCGCCCGGTTCCGCCGGTTCCACCAGTACCGGCGGCATGTGGCCGGCGTTGGCGATCGTGCAGCGCCGGGTCACCGGGTCGTAGACGGCGTAGACGCAGGTCGCGAGGTACACCTCCGAGCGGTCCGCGTCCCGGGAGTGCAGTGCCGCCCGGGAGGCCTGCTGCGAGCCGCCGGGTGCGCCGAGGCCGCGGGCGATCTCGTCCAGTGCGGTCAGCACCTCCGCCGGCTCCAGGTCCAGCAGCGCCAGGGTCCGTACGGCGGTGCGCAGTTCGCCCATCGCGACGGCGGCCCGCAGCCCGCGGCCCATCACGTCGCCGACGACCAGCGCCGTGCGGTGGCCGGGCAGTTCGATGACGTCGAACCAGTCCCCGCCGACCTCGGTGGCCGCGTTCCCCGGCAGGTACCGGCAGGCGATGTCCAGACCGGCCGCCTCGGGGTCCCCGGGGGGCAGGAGGCTGCGCTGCAGTATCAGCGCCCGCTCGTGCTCGCGCCGGTAGAGCCGGGCGTTGTCGATGCAGACGGCGGCGCGGGCGGCGAGTTCCACGGCCACCGCCCGGTCCCGTTCCCCGAAGGGCTCGCTGCCCTTCGTACGGGAGAACTGGGCCAGCCCGACGACGGTGTCGTGGGCGACCATCGGCACGACGAGCGTGGACTGCACGAGGTCGTCCGGTCCGCCGCCCTCGATCAGCCGCGGCCGGGCGGTCCGCAGGGCCAGTGCGCCCGGCGAGGCCGCCGGATAGCGGTGGATCTCCCCTACGGAGACCAGTGCGCCCGGACCCGACAGCGGGGCGTCCGATACCGCCGAGGCGAAGGCGACCCGCCGCAGCGGCGCGGAGGGCGCCCGTCCGGGACCCAGCCCGGGCGGCAGCGGTGGCACGCCGGGCCCGTGCGGTCGCGCGGGCCGGTCGTCGTCGCCGAGCAGCAGACCCTGGTAGAGGTCGACGGCGGCGAGGTCGCAGAAGCCCGGAACGGTCACGTCGAGCAGCTCGCGGGCGGTGGTCTCCAGGTCAAGGGAGTTCCCGATGCGGTGCCCGGCCTCGTTGAGCAGGGCGAGGTTGCGCCGGACCCCGGCGGCCTCGCGGGCGGCGAGGTGGCGCCGGGTGACGTCGATGCCGATGCCCGCGACGCCGATGGGGCGGCCGGTGCCGCCGTGGACGCGGTAGAGGTTGATGGACCAGTGGCGGTGTTCGCGGCGGCCGGGGGCGGCGCCGGTGATCTGGAGGTCGGTGACGGATTCGCCGGTCTCCAGGACCCGCCGCAGGGCCTCGGTCATCCGGTCGGCCTCCTGCGGCGGGAGGTAGTCGTGGACGGTGCGGCCGCGGTGTTCCTCGACGGCGCCGCCGAACACGGTCGCGAAACGGCGGTTGGCCCGCTGCACGGTGAGGTCCGTGCCGAAGAGCAGGAAACCGAAAGGAGATTGGCCGAATATCGCCTGCGAAGCCGCGAGATCGGATTCGATGCGGCGCAGTGCGCGCACGTCGACCACGACGCACAGCGCGGCCCGCTCGGCGGTCTCGGTCTGGGTGGGCATCACGTAGATCTCGGCCACGCCGTGGGCGCCGTCCCCGCCGGGGATGCGGAAGGGGACGAGGCCGGTCCATTCCTTGCCGTCGAGGATCTCGGCCACCCTGCGGTGCCCGCCGGCGCGCAGCTCCGGCGGCATGAAGGCGTCCACCGGGTCCCGGCCCACGGCCTGCGCGGCGGTCAGCCCGAACAGGTCCTCGGCGCGCAGGCTCCACTGGTCGATGAGCCCGTCGGGTCCGATGGAGAAAGACGCGACCTTTATGTAGTCATATATCGAGCCAGGCGGGCTGCTGTGCCACAGGGAGTCGTGCCATGTCTCCCCGGGCACACGGGCCTGATGTGCCTGCGCAGGTATCTCGCTCACGCGACCGTCCCCTCCAGCTCACCGCAACCGGACCGGCCATGACCGAAGTATTCAGCACCACGGCCCCGCACGGCACGGCGTTCACGATCACAAAAAGGTCCCGACTATTTCGAGCCATGCCCTGTGATCGTCGGCCATCCTTCACCTTGTTACTCACCAGGAAGTGCCAACTCGAACCACACGGTCTTGCCCGATTTCCCGTGGCGGGTTCCCCAGCGCTGCGCCGAGACGGCGACCAGGTGAAGCCCCCGGCCACCCTCGTCGTCCGGCTCCGCGACGCGTTCGCGGGGCGGATCCGGAAGCGGATCAGAAACCTCCACCAGCAGCGCGGCGGCCCCCTGCGCGCGGTCACTGGCCGGATTGCGCCGCACCAGCCGGACCCCGATGGGGCCGGAGGCGTACCGCAGTGAATTGGTGACCAGCTCGCTGACCAGCAGGACGGTCACGTCGCCGACGGAATCCAGGCCCCAGGAGCTGAGCGTGCCGCGGACGGCGTGGCGGGCGGTGCGGACGGCGCCGGGCTCTGCGGGGAAGGCCCACTCGGCGCATTCACCGTCTGTGTCGATCACGCCGATCACTTCCCGGGCCGGCAACGACCCCAGTCCGATTCCACAGGGACAGAGCCACGAGGGGCAGTACACGATAGGGACTAATAGCGACATACCCGATATTTGAGGCGTCGTACCACCCGATCCCCGCGCACCGGCGCACTGTGGCGCAGACGGCCCAGTGCACGCGCGTCACGCGCCCCCGTGCGACCTGGTGTGCCGCTCGTCGCGCTCGGCGCGCAGCCGGCGTCCGGTCTCCGCCACCGCCGGCCGGTCCTGTTCGAGCCAGTCCACGGAGTCGAGCTCCTCCGGCCCGAGCCAGCGCAGCTCGTCGTGGTCCTCCAGCGGCGCGGGTTCGCCGGACAGCAGCCGGGCGGTCCACACGTGCAGGACGAGCCCGGGCCGCACCTGCCACTCCCCCGGGATCCGCTCCAGCGGTTCGGCCTCCACGCCGAGCTCTTCGCGCAGTTCGCGGACCAGCGCCTCGGGAACCGACTCGCCCGGCTCGGTCTTGCCGCCGGGCAGTTCCCAGCGTCCGGCCACCTCGGGGGGTGCGCTGCGCCGGGCGGCCAGCAGGCGCCCCTCATGACAAAGGGCTCCGCCCACGACCACTCGTACCGTCATGGGGCGGAGCCTATGTCAACGCGGGGACGCTCAGTTGGTCGTGGCGGTCTGACCGATCCGCTCGACCCAGTACAGCTGCTTGTGGCCCCCGTCTTCGAGGCTGTCGACGACCTTCTGGGCCTCGGCCCGGGTGGGGTAGCGGCCCACCCGGTAGCGGTTGCCGTTGTCGTCCTGCCGTATGACCAGCCATGGGAGCAGGGCACCGCTGTCGTTCATCGCGTTTCACCCTCCGCCGATGCACCTGACCGGGAAACCGCATTGCGCATATGCCCGAGCTTACGCCCGACCTTTACGGAGCGGATACGGCTTTTCACGAAGAGGTACCTCGCGGGCGTACGCATCCGGCCATGCGTACGAGTGGGCCGTGCGCGCCGGTTCGGACACGGCGCGTCCGGGGGTGGACCGCGCCGGCCCAACCCCCCGGCAACCCCCCCGGGGGATTAAAAAAAAACCAACCCCCCCCACCCCAAACGGAAGGGGGGGTGGGGGGGGGGGGGGTGTGGGGGGGG